>JBJTUJ010000023.1:0-24690 GCA_046080685.1 Cyanobium sp.
GGTGGGAGGTGGTGGTGTCGTCAGCCATCGCCGCTGCCAGTGATCAGGCGCAAGTGTGGCGCATCGGCCCCTCGCTTTCCCCCGGGGTTGCGGTGAGCCAGTGGAGGCGGTGGGGTTCGTGGCGATGCTGGTCGTCCGCCCTGGCCAGAACCAGAAGGGGCAGGCTGCGGGGACCGGACAGGTTGAACCGCCGGCGGTACTCGCTCATCAGCCGCAGATAGCTGTCGTGGGTCCAGCCGTGGTCTCCCCGCTCCTGCACGCGCCAGAAGCGGTGCAGAGCGGCCTGGCAGGCCTCGGATCCGAACTCCTGCCAGCACTGCTGCTGGGCCGCGTGGGCGGAGTACCCATCGGCGGTGAGTTCCCGCCAGCGGCGCAACTCGGGGGCATCGCGACTGCCATCGGGGGGCAGCCGCTCCAGCAGCCGCTCCACCCCGAGGCAGCTCAGCCGCAGCCAGCAGCGCTCCAGCAGCAGCACCGGCAGATCGCCGTGCCAGGCCGGAGCTGCCGCCAGCTCTTCCAGGCGGCGTTCCACTTCCCGAGCGTGCCGAGGCGTGAGCGATGGGGGAGGGAGAACGGCATCGGCCCAGCGGGCCGCAGATCGGTTGCGGGAGCGGGGAGGGCGGGGAGCAGGCACGGGATCCGTCATCGATGGAAGGGTGCCGGGGCTGGGGCTGCCGGAGTCCAGGGTATGGGCAGTGGCGCTGGAGGTCGGTGTCCGCCCCAACGCTGGGTCCTGGTGCCCGGACACTCCAACGGGAGCCGGACCTCCTTTGCCCACCATCAGGACTGAGCTAAAGATGCAGCACCTCCCCAGCCCGCCGTGACCGCACTGGAGACCGACCGCGTGTCCCCCGCCCCAGGGACGGCCCCGACGCCCCCGACCCCCTCTCCCTTCCTGCCGCAGGGGTGGCGTCGTCCCGCCCTCGTGCTCGGCGGGGGAATCGTCGCCACCGACGCCCTCAGCCATCTGATGCACGGATCCGGCGGTGGGCTGGTCGGCGTGGCGGCCCTGGCGGGAGGTGTCTGGTTGCTGTCGCGCCAGCGGCCCACACAGGGCTTCCAGGCGCCGACCGACCTGGGGCAATGGGTGGCGCGCTGCGAGCAGGTCCTCGCCCAGTTCGATCAGCTCGCCCCCGAGGCCAGCGAGGCCCAGACCCGGCGGCGGGAGTCCCTGGCCCGCTGGCGCTCCGAAACCGGGGCGCGGCCCCCGCGGCTGGCCCTGGTGGGCTGCCGACCCCCGGTGGACCCGCTGCGACCGGTCTTCCTCACGGCCCTGAGCGGCAGAGCCGGCCTTCAGCTGGAGTGGGGCCACCCCCTGCCTCGCCGCAGCGACCAGTGGGACTGGCCCGAGTCCTTCGGGCGCAGCGATGTGTTCCTGCATCACCTGCACCTGCCTCTGGTCGCGGCCGATCTCCGCTGGCTCGAGGCGGTTCCCCCGGGCCTGCCGGTGTGGCTGCTGGTGCAGGCGGAGCCCAATGCCGTTGGCGACGGCTGGCTCGACGACCTCCGCAGCCAGTGGCCCCAGGCCGAACCCGGCCGGTGCCTGCTCTGGGATGGCGAGGCCGCCAGCCTGCAGGGGGTGTTGCGTCCCCTGACCGAGTGGATCGAGCGGGAGGCTCCGCGTCTGCGGGTCGCCACTCCTTTGCGGGGGCTGGAGGCCCTGCACCGCACCTGGCAGGCGCAGCTGGAGATCCTGCGGCGCCGCCAGTGGCAGCAGCTCCAGCAGCGCACCCAGTGGCTGGTGGCGGCCGGGGTGTTCGCCTCCCCCCTGCCCAGCGTGGATCTGCTGGTGCTGGCGGCCGCCAATGGCCTGATGCTGCAGGAGATGGCCCGGCTCTGGGACTGCCCCTGGACCCTTTCGCAGCTGCGGGAGGCGGCCCGGGAGGTGGCCCGGGTGGCCCTGGCCCAGGGGGTGGTGGAGTGGAGCAGCCAGGCCCTCTGCAGCGCCATCCGGCTGCATGGCGCCACCTGGATCGTGGGCGGAGCCCTGCAGGCCCTCAGTGCCGCCTACCTCACACGGGTGGTCGGTCTGGCGATGGCCGATCTGATGGCCCTCTCGGCGGGCGTGGCCGAGCCCGACCTGGTGGAGATCCGCCGGCAGGCGCCGCTGCTGGTGGCGCGGGCGGCAGAGCAGGGCCGTCTCGACTGGAGCGGGTTCCTCAGGCACGGGAAGCGCTGGCTGGAGCAGCAGGCAGAGTCGGCACTTCACGCATCTTCATGAAGCTCAGCAAAGAATCGGGACGTTTTCTTTTGCTTCGTTTTCTTGCGAAGAGCGCTCCTTAGCGTGGTCCAACCTTCCTGTGCCTCGGATTCCTGAGTCGCCGGAAGGGTCCTGCCGGTAGCTTGCGGGTTCCACCCGTTCCGCTCCCGGATTTCCCCCCTACGTCCTCATGACCACTGCCCTTCGCAGCGGCCGGTCCGGAAGCTGGGAAAGCTTCTGTCAATGGGTGTCCTCCACCAACAACCGCATCTATGTGGGTTGGTTCGGTGTGCTGATGATCCCCTGCCTCCTGGCGGCGACCACCTGCTTCATCGTGGCCTTCATTGCCGCTCCCCCCGTCGACATCGACGGCATCCGTGAGCCGGTTGCCGGTTCCTTCCTGTACGGCAACAACATCATCTCCGGCGCTGTCATCCCCAGCAGCAACGCCATCGGCCTGCACTTCTACCCCATCTGGGAAGCCGCCAGCCTCGACGAGTGGCTGTACAACGGCGGTCCCTACCAGCTGATCGTCTTCCACTTCCTGATCGGCATCTCGGCCTACATGGGCCGTCAGTGGGAGCTCTCCTACCGCCTGGGCATGCGGCCCTGGATCTGCGTCGCCTACAGCGCGCCGCTGTCCGCCGCCTTCGCCGTCTTCCTGATCTACCCCTTCGGTCAGGGCTCCTTCTCCGACGGCATGCCCCTCGGCATCAGCGGCACCTTCAACTTCATGCTGGTGTTCCAGGCTGAGCACAACATCCTGATGCACCCCTTCCACATGCTGGGTGTGGCCGGTGTGTTTGGCGGCAGCCTGTTCTCCGCCATGCACGGCTCGCTCGTCACCAGCTCCCTTGTGCGTGAGACCACCGAGAGCGAGAGCCAGAACTACGGCTACAAGTTCGGCCAGGAAGAGGAGACCTACAACATCGTGGCTGCCCACGGTTACTTCGGTCGCCTGATCTTCCAGTACGCCAGCTTCAACAACAGCCGTTCGCTCCACTTCTTCCTGGCCGCCTGGCCGGTGGTGGGCATCTGGTTCACCTCCATGGGCGTGAGCACGATGGCCTTCAACCTGAACGGATTCAACTTCAACCAGTCGATCCTCGACGGCCAGGGCCGTGTGGTGAACACCTGGGCCGACGTGCTCAACCGTGCTGGTCTGGGCATGGAAGTGATGCACGAGCGCAACGCCCACAACTTCCCGCTCGATCTGGCCAGCGTGGAGGTCACCCCGGTGGCCCTCACCGCCCCCGCCATCGGCTGAGGTTTCGCCTCCATCCTCCGGTTCCTCTGCCGGTGCCTCTGCCCCCTCCTCGGAGGGGGCTTCTCGTTGGCCGGGGCTTCTCTCACGGAAGGGAGGCGAGCCGGCCCTCGCGCTTGCCTACCGTGGCCTGATCCGCCTTGCCTGTGTGCCCAGCGGCCCCATCCCCGGCCTGCTCCTGGTGCTGCCACTGCTGCTGCTGCCGATGGCCTGCGGCAGCTCACCCGATGTTCTCCCTCGTGGATCCGGCACTGGGGCACCTGGGGACACGACCCAGGTGCCGCCGGACAGGGCCAAGGTGCTCGCCAGCTTCACCGTGGTGGGTGACATGGCCCGTGAGGTGGCCTGCGGCCAGCTCCAGGTGGAATCGATCACCCGGCCCGGTGCGGAGATCCACGCCTACGAGATCACCCCCTCCGACCTGCGCCGGGCCCGTGGTGCCCAGCTGGTGCTGGAGAACGGTCTGGGGCTCGATCGCTGGACCCATCGCTTCACCGCCGGCCTCGGCAACGTGCCCCGGGTGGTGGTGAGCGAGGGGGTGGCCACCCTGCCGATCGTGGGCGGCAGCCATCCCGATGCGGTGAATCCCCACGCCTGGATGTCTCCTAAGGCGGCCCTCACCTATGTGGCCAACATCCGCGATGCCTTCGTGGAGCTCGACCCCCCACGGGCGGCCACCTACCGCCGCTGTGCTGCCGCCTATGGGGAGCGGATCCAGGCCCTCGATCGGGAGCTGGCGGCCCGTCTGGCCCGCCTTCCCGCCCGGCACCGGATGCTGGTGAGCTGCGAGGGGGCCTTCAGCTATCTCACCCGCGACTATGGCCTCGAGGAGGCCTGGCTCTGGCCGGTGAACGGCGAACGCGAGGTGACTCCCCAGCGCATGGAGCGGCTGATCGAAACGGTCCGCCGACGGCAGGTGCCGGCGGTCTTCTGCGAAAGCACGGTGGATGGGCGCGCCCAGCAGCGGGTAGCGAAGGAGAGCGGCGCTCGCTTTGGTGGCGTCTTCTACGTGGATTCGCTCTCGCTGCCGGGGGGAGCGGCCCCCACCTACATCGATCTCATGCGCCACAACGTCGACACCCTGGTGCGCGGGCTGGAAGCCGGGGGCGCGCCCGGGGGTGGCGAACCCTCTTGAATGGGGCCATGCAGCAGTCCGGTCCGCCGCCGCCCGAACGTCTCGCGGCCTCCGCTCTCACCGTGGCCTACGACGGGGTGCCTGCCGTGGTGGAGGTGAGCCTCAGCCTTCCTGCCGGATGCCTCTGCGGGCTGGTGGGCATGAACGGAGCCGGCAAGTCCACCCTGCTCAAGGCCCTGGGGGGCTTCGTATCCCCCGACATGGGGAGCGTGCGCATCGATGGTCTGCCCCCCGCGCTGGCCCAGCGCCGCCAGCGGCTGGCCTACGTGCCCCAGAGCGAGCAGGTGGACTGGGACTTCCCGATCCGGGTCAGGGACGTGGTGATGCAGGGGCGCTATGGGCGGATGAACCTGTTGCGCTGGCCCTCTGCCACCGATCGCCAGGCCGTGCAGCAGGCCCTCGAACGGGTGGATCTGAGCGATCTGGCCGATCGTCCCATCGGCGCGCTGTCCGGCGGCCAGCGCAAGCGGGCCTTCCTGGCCCGTGCCCTGGCCCAGGACGCCACGGTGCTGCTCCTCGATGAACCCTTCACCGGTGTGGACCGGCCCACCGAGCAGTTGATCATCGCCGTGCTGCGCGAGCTCTGTGCCGCCGGTGCCACGGCCCTGCTGGCCACCCATGATCTGGAGGTCATCCCCGGCTTCTGCGACCGGGTACTGCTGCTGAATCGCCGCCTGCTCGCCTTCGGCCCCACCGGCGAGGTGTTCACCCAGGCCAATCTGCTGCGCACCTTCGGTGCCGTCCCCGCCCTCTCCTGACCATGGCCTTCCCCCCCGGCACTGCGGTCCCCCTGCTCTCCCTGCTCCCGCTCTCGCTGGAGCGCTGGGTGCTGGAACCCTTGCAGCAGGGCTTCTTGCTGCGGGCCCTTCTGCTGGGGGGGCTGGTGGCGGTGGTCTGTGCCGTGCTGTCCTGCTACATGACCCTCAAGGGCTGGGCGCTGATGGGCGATGCCGTGTCCCATGCGGTGCTGCCGGGGGTGGTGCTGGCCTATGCCCTCGGCCTTCCCTACGCCCTGGGGGCCTTCGCGTTCGGGGTGGGATCGGTGGGGCTGATGGGCTGGATCCGCCAGCACACCCGGGTCAAGGAGGACACGGTGATCGGGCTGGTCTTCACCGGCTTCTTTGCCCTCGGGCTGGTGATGATCTCCCGCATGCCCAGCGGGGTCGACCTCACCCACATCCTATTCGGCAACCTGCTGGGCATCACCGACGCCGATGTGAACCAGACGGTGGCGATCAGCGTGGCGGTGCTGATCCTGCTCCTGCTGCGCGGACGAGACCTGCTTCTGTTCTGCTTCGATCCTGGCCATGCCCGCTCGATCGGCCTGCGGGTCGGTCGTCTCCACTACCTGTTGCTCACCCTGCTCAGCCTGGCGGCGGTGGCGGGCCTGCAGGCTGTGGGCATCCTGCTGGTGGTGGCGATGCTGGTGACCCCCGGGGCCACCGCTTATCTGCTCAGCGACCGGTTCGGCCCGATGATCCTGGTGGCTGTGCTCTCGGCGGTGCTGGCCACCCTGACCGGCATCCTGGCCAGCTACTGGCTAGACGCTTCCACCGCAGGCTGCATCGTGCTCGTGCAGACCGCCCTGTTCCTGCTGGCGGCACTCCTGGCCCCCCGCCATGGTGTCCTGGCCCGCCAGCATCGGCGCGCCTTCCCTCCGGTCCGATGACCGCCCCCGTTCCACCCCCTGCCGATCAGCACTGGCCCTGGTGGCCCCTGCTGCCCATCTATCCCTATGGGCGACGCCCAACCCTGGTGCGTGAACTGATCCCAGGCCGGATCTGGAGCTTCGAGCAACTGCACGGGGTCTGGTACGTGGCGGTGCCGATCAGGATGACGGTGGTGCGGGTGGAGGGCGGGCTGCTGCTCTATTCCCCCATTCCTCCCACGGGTGAGGTTCTGGAGGCGCTGCGCGACCTGGAACGGCGCCATGGCCCGGTGCGCTCGATCGTGCTGGCCACAACATCCGGCCTTGAGCACAAGCTGCCAGTGCCGGCGATGGCCCGGGCGTTTCCAACGGCCGAGGTGTGGGTGACTCCCCGTCAGTGGAGCTTTCCGCTCTCGCTTCCCTCTCGCTGGCTTGGCTTTCCGGCCGGCCGCACCCGATTCCTCCTGGAGGATGGTGTTCCCCATCCTGATCAGCTCGACTGGTATCCTCTGGGCCCGATTGATCTCGGATTGGGCACCTTCATGGAGATGGCCTGCTTTGATCGTGAGTCCGGAAGCCTGCTGGTGACTGATGCGCTCGTGGCGATTTCAGCAGAGCCTCCACCGGTGTTCGAGCTGGATCCGAACCCGCTTCTCTTTCACGCGCGTGAGTGCGGAAGCCAGCCCTTGGAAGACAGCCTGGAACTGCGTCGACGGGGTTGGCTGCGGATCTTGGCTTTCGCCAATTATCTGCGCCCGATCCATCTGGAGATTCTTTCGTTGAGACAGACTCTTTCGGAAGCATTTGCACCTGGCTGTCGTGATCTTCGCTCCCATTTTGGACTTTATCCGTTCCGGTGGTTGGATGGATGGCAGTCTCAGGTTGAGACATTGCTCTCAAGGCCGGGTCAGGATCCGGTTCTTCTCATTGCCCCGGTGTTGGAGAGGCTCGTGTTCCCTCGTACCAAAGACCTGTTTCTAGAGTGGTTACAATCTCTCGATGCCTGCCATTCCTTGCAGTTGCTCATCCCGGCTCATTATGATGCTCCTGTGAGAATCACTACTGAGCATCTCATGGCATTTCGTCAGAATCTGATCAACAGGCCTTGGGCTTGTGATCAAGGATCCTGGCACTTTCTGGCCGGCATCGACCATACTCTGCGCAAGCTGCGAGTTGTACCCTAGCCAACAACTCGCTTGTTGACTTCCAATCATTCAGCAATGCCTAGAAGTCTACGAGCTTGTGAGGCCGAAGGCTTTGTATGGGGACTGTGCTTCATCGTCGCCATTGCGGTAACACCTTGGCTGCCCTATCCTCTCTGCTACAATCCGATCAGATAGGATCACTTTGCAATGTTGTCCCGCATCTTCAGGCGGATCGCTGATCCTCCCAAATGCCTTGAGCTGACCCGCATTGATGAGACTCAAGAGCAGTTGTTCTTTCTCAGGCATATCAGCAAGCCTGGTCAGCAAGGTATAGCTTATCCCTATGTGATTCAGCAGAGGGCTTATGGCCGTGGCCTCCTATCTCTTGCTTCGTCCGTTGTCTGTCATATCCATGTCGCCCAACGCTACTCACTGATCCCCTACGTTGATTTGTCAAGATATTTCAACGAGTATCATGACAAAGAATATGAGAAAACATTGGGACGGTCTCCGAGTAACTCTTGGCAGTGCTATTTTAAGCCCGTATCATCTCTGTCGTCTCAGGATGTACTTGATTCCGAGATCTGTTTGGAATCTTCGCTTGGCTTCCCAAGTGGTTATCCACGCACAATGCTGGTATCTCAGGTGCAAGCCCTTCGCGATATCGCAGAGAAGCATCTTAAGCCTGTAGATGAGATTGAACGTGATGTCAACGATGCCTATCAACAGCTTGCCTCTGATGGCCCCGTATTGGGCGTTCATTTCCGCGGCCAGGAACAGAAAACGACGCCCTATCATCCACTTTCACCCACAACCTGGCAGATCTTTGCTGCTATCGATCGTGCTCTAGATCAGCATGGCTTTGCACGCATTTTTCTTGCCACCGAGGATCTTGATTGTCTTGATACCTTGAGGGCACGTTACGGGAACAAACTCTTCTCTCTTCCACATTTTCGCACACGATCACCGGTCAATGCCTATCGCATCAACCCTCGGTCCATGCATCGCTACCTGTTGGGACGCGAGATCCTCACTGACACGCTGCTCCTCAGTCGCTGTCATGGCCTTGTGAGCTCGACTTCAAACGTCACTGAAATTGCAAGAGCGATCAATAACGGACGCTATACTCTGGATCTTGTTATTGATAATGGCCTCAACGTTCATCATCCCTTGTTCGCCAGGTACATGTGGAGAGTCAAGCGGATTCTTCCAACTGGTCTTGGTGGATTTAGCAAAGCAGCGATCACTGACTATCCTTCCATTCAATGAAACTCAGAGATCTTGGACTTGACACTTTGTCCAACAGGACTTGCTATTTGGTTGTAGCTAGACCGGCACAGTTTTGATGGTCCCAGTGAGAAACATTTCCCCATGGTTCTAAAGTCTTACCTGGAGTCAGTCCCACCTGTAGCTGGATAGTAGGCCAATCGCTTTGCGAATCGCACGTCGCATCAGCCCATTTCGGGCAGGCTGAGGAATGTCTTCCAGTGGAGCATCAGCCCATGGCGTTCGAGAAAGGGCATGCCTATAATCATCTTTTCTCGGATGCGGGCAATTGTAATTCCACGGTTTTGCAAAACCTCCTCCAGCAAAGTGAATCACGGCTGGGTTGCCAATAGCCTCCTGCTCTTCCTCGCTGAGGTCGCCCTGTGCCTCAATCCATGCTGGGTCAAGTCCCCAAAGATGGGACATGGCATTCCAGCGCTGATGAACCAACTTGACACGCGATTCGAAAAGATGGTTCAGTACATCTTGATCCCAGTTATTCAGCTTGTCGGCATTCGCAGCTGCAAATTGGATGCCGCGAGAGAGGATATCTTCGTTTCTCCATTGCTCCAAGTCAATCAACATCACGCCGGCATTGAAGTACGGTGAATCATCAGCCATCCCCAGCCTTTGTCGTTGCATCTCAAGATTGCGGTCCGTCACAGCAGTGACAGGACTGCCCTCCATATCTATATTCCAAAGATCCTCTAAAGAGCCATTAATCACGATGTCGGAGTCAAGGAACAGGATGCGACTCAGCACAGGAGGCAAAACCAATGGTACCAACAGACGAAAGTACGTAGCAATGCTGATATGTCCAAAAACAGGAAAGTCCTTTAGCAAAGATGGATCAACCTGAATAAATGAGGTTGAATGTAAAAACGTACCCAGATAGCCACATAGTTTTGCACGCTCATCAGCATCTAATGCTTCATGGATAATGTAGATGTTAAGTTCACTGGATGGATTATGATCCCTCAGCGACCGCAACATCACAGCGCAGTGACGAATGTAGTTGCTGTCAATCGTGCACACGATGTTCATGGATGCTACGAGAGTGAGCGTCTGTGATCAAAGCTTAGTTGATCGTTGGTGCTGCTGACACCGTCTTGTTCGTGATTTGCTTCGAGAGACAAGCTGCTGACCCAACCCTGTGAGTTAACAGTAAGCCTCAGGCACTGATACCTGTCCATAGGGCGATGGCCTAACCCCTTTCTTTTCCCTTTTGGGATAGCTCAATACATGCGGCACAAGTGTCAATTGCCCTTATCCAGCCAACCACCATGCTCATCCTGTCGGGAATGGAATGATTTCCCCTTGCATTCTGCAAGTGCATGATGACTGCTCGCCTGGAGCCTCGATGTATGCAAAGAATGCAGAGTGGGCTCGATTGAATGAATGACAGACATCTACCCTTGAACAGACACTTACCCTTGAACAGACACTTACCCTTTATGGGAGTCACTGGGCCAAACCTGTTTACCCTATCTCGATGATATCACATGTCGCGTTGATGACAACAGTTCCCGATTTGGATTTCAACACTGAGTGGACAACGGGCACGTGGCACAGCTCACGATTCCCGATGGTGAGTATGCATCTGCCGAGGTCCTCCCAGGGTCTGCTGGGGGAACACTCAGTTCTGAGTAGCGGCAGTGACAGCCACCACCTCTGGTAGGGATAGTAGAATGATCGCTAACAATCCCTTGGGAACTCCCATGGCCCTGGCCCTTCCCTACCGCTTTCAGGACAGCACACAATCATTGCCGTCTCGCTTGAAGAAGCGACTTGTAAAATTATTGTATCCCAATATCGACACGCCGCCAGTTAAGCCAAAGCCTGATTTTGAATTCTGGATTGATGTCGTTAGTGGTTGCAATCTCCGATGTGCAGCCTGTCCTGTTGGCATGCCTGAGTTCACCAACAGTATCGGCAAGCAGCTGCGTGAGATGGATCTAGATGTATTTGAGCGGATCTGTGTTAAAGCAAAAGAGGAAACAGGTGGAAAATGTCGTTTTGGACTTTACAATTGGACAGAGCCTACGTTGCATTCCCGCCTTCATGAGTTGATCGCCTGTGCAAACCGGCATGGTATTCCTTGCGGCATCTCCTCCAACCTCAATCACCGGTTTGACTGGTCGCTCCTCCGTCCGTTGGACCTGTGCAATTTCACGATTACAGTATCTGGTTTTACGCAGAAAACCTACGCGATCAACCATAAGGGCGGCCGGATCGAGCCCGTGCTCCTCAATCTGGTTGAAATCTCAAGGGTTCTGGCCGATACACCTAGCTATAAGAACATCCAGGTGCGCTATCTTGTGCACCGTGACAACAAGCATGAAGTGGAGGTCTTCAAGCACTTTTGCGACAAGTTGGGGCTGGCTTTTACGGTGTATCACGCCTATTACATGCCCATCGATCGCATGTTTGAAGGTCTTCAAGGTGTCCCAGAGGGGCTTGAATACATTGAGTACTCGCCCAGGCTTGTGCGTTCGGCTATCGGGAATTACCGAACTTCGAAATGTGCGCTCAGGGATGGCCAGGTTGTTTTGGACGTTGATGGCAATTTCGGGGTGTGTTGCGTGGAGTCACCCACTGCGCCACAGATTGCCAATTTTCTGGACACACCTTTCCGCCAGATGCAGGCAGCAAGGTTTTCCAGTGAGTTATGTAGCAAGTGTATCGATGAGGGAATTAACGTTCTCGCCACCTATGCCCAGTATGAGCCACAGGAAGTGCAGGATGCTGTTCAACGAGCTCTGCCTTTCGACCTCAAGGATCTGATCAGTTCCTGAATGGCCTGCGGGCAAGGCCCCGAATCACCGGGGTCAGCCCGTCAAGGTGGAGGAAATCCACTTCTGCGGTTTGCACAACTTCAGGCTCCAGGTCTGCAGCAACGAGCAGTGCTTCGACTGCTTTTAGACTCAACTTGTTCAAATGCTCATGGCAAGGCGGGAGCTGCCCTGCACGAACAGCACGTTCGCCAGGGAATTCAAGGGGAACTTCAATATAGATCAGCCCTCCAGGTGCACAGAGTGCGCGGAGTTGCTGTACGGTTTCGAGTGGATGGCCGACATGTTCGAGCACATGAAGGCATTGCACGACATCGTAGTTGCTTTGGCTGGCATTTCTGGGATCTGAAGAAGAGTCAACGTCAAGAACAGTTCCTTTCACCCAGTCAAGTTTGGGCAAGAGCATCCCTGAACCACCCCCGTAGTCCAGCAAGGCAAGCTCAGCCTTGTGCAATTCCTGGCGAAGTCTCGTGAGATAGGGATTGATGAAGGCCTCGTGCTGGTTCCGCCTGCTTTCTCCCTCTTCCTTTGAGCCCATGACCTGACCCAGCTGGGCAAAGCCAGGTTGGAATGCAGTGCGTGCCTGTTTGTATTCTTTCTCCAGATAGAAGGCGTAGTAATCACGTAGTTGATCGTCGCCGATTTCGCACCATGGGGCTAGGAAGCTGCAACTGGTGCAGAAGCCATAGGGGATCTTGATACTTAGGCCTGTCAGGACATGGCCGCGCCTGAGGCGGTCGAGGAAGGGGTGAATCTTTGTCGCTAGGCCTGATGGCAACCGATCCACCTTTCTTCTCAGCCCCCAATCGAAGAGGGGAATATCGATGGTTTGCGAGACTTCAATCTGTAGACCGTATCTTGCAAAGAATGGATCGACTTCAGCCTTGACATCCAATCGTTCGAAGGTGTCTTTGGCACAGCATCGGCACCTTTTGATCTTCAACTCCATGGAAGAAGGACTGAGTTACGGGAGATCAATCTCGTTGTCGTCTTGATCTGTTTGTGCAGGGCGCGAGCCAACGATCAAAGCCTGAGCTTGTCAAGATCGTCAGTTCTGCCTTCTTCTTGACTGCCGCTGCCGAAAACGGCGTCCTCAAGCTCCATCCGCTGCTCCATCTGGCGAAGGAAGTAGCCCGTCATCATGGCCGAGGCGAGCAGCCCGGCAAGGTTCTCGCGGCTGGTCTGGACCTTCACCTCGAACTGCTCGCCGGGGAGCATGCCAAGCAGACCGTTCACGTTGTGGCGGATGATGTCCTGGATCTCGCCGCTGGCGGAGCGGGCAACCCGCTGCAGCACATCGGGGGACTGCTCCTGGAGGTACTGGATCAGGGAGTTGCCGCTGATCGCCTCGTTGTCGCTGGTCAGGAACTCCGGATTGAACATGGTCCTCCTGCGCATCCAGGGATCCGGGCCTGATCGACCACGGACTGCGCTGCACCCTACCGCAGCTCTTCAGCTGCACCCAGACCGTCGCCAGGGTGGGAGAACCGAATCGGGCCGAAGCGCTGCAGCGGCCAATAGCGCCAGAACGCCGTGCCGATCACCTCGTCCTCCGGCAGCGGCCCCCAGAGATGGGAATCCAGGCTGGCGTTGCGGTTGTCCCCCAGCACCAGCAGGTGATGGGCGGGAACGGTGACGGGTCCGAACTCGTACTCCATCGGTGCGCCGGCCCAGTCGAGCGTCGCCACCTCCCCGTTGCGCCGGAGCCGGCCGCCGCTGACCTGCACGCGGTCGCCGGCCACGGCCACCACCCGCTTGATCAGGGCGGCTTCCGGGTCGTAGCCGGCGGCCTGCAGGGCCGTTGGCGGGTGAAACACCACGATGGCGCCGGGGGCCAGGGGGCGGTGCAGGCGGCGACTGACCTTCTCCACCAGCACCCGGTCCTGCAGCTGGAGGGTGGGCAGCATCGAGCCGGAGGGGATCCAGCGGGGCTCCAGCACCAGCCAGCGCAGCACGAGCGCAAGGAGCACCCAGGCGAGCAGTGAACGCAGCGAACGCACCCATTCCCGTGTCGGCGATACCGGTTGGTCGGAAGGAGCCATGGACCGGTCGTCTCGCAGGATGGGCCCACCATCCTGAACAAGGACCGCTGTGATGGCGATGGGTGCTCAGCCCGCCGAGTGCCGTTCCGAAGTCGTGGCGGCCCTGGAGCTGCTGGCTTCCCTGCAGCGGGGCGGCCTGAGCCATGTTGTTCTCTGCCCCGGCAGCCGCTCGGCTCCGCTGGCGGCGGCCGCCGGGCTGCTGGAGGCTGCGGGTCTGCGGTTGCACACGGCTCTCGACGAGCGCTCCGCCGCCTTCTTCGCCCTCGGGCTGGGACGTGCCCTGGGCTGGCCGGCCGCAGTGATCACCACCTCCGGCAGCGCCGTTGCCCATCTGCTGCCGGCGGCCGTGGAGGCCGACACCGGCACGATCCCCCTGCTGCTGCTCACGGCCGATCGCCCCGACCGCCTCAAGGGCTGTGGCGCCAATCAGAGCGTGAACCAGGAGGAGTTCCTGCGGGCCAGCTGCCGCTGGCTGGGCCAGGGAGACGGGCGGGGACTGGCACGGATGGACTCCGGCGACCTCGTCCGGCTGGCGGCCCTGGCGCTGACCCACTGCCTCGGCAATGGCGGCCTGGCTCCGCCCGGGGCCGTCCATCTCAATCTGCCCTTCGAGGAGCCGCTCCACGCCACGGGGCCCGAGCTGCTGGCCCTGGCGGCAGGCGTCCGCAACCGGGACCTGGGTGCCGCTCCCACGCCCAGCGGTGGAGCCCCGCACTCGCCCTTGCCTCTGCTGGAGGCCGCCCGGCTGGATCCGGACCTGCCCGGGGTGGTGGTGGCCGGACCCTGGCGCGGACTGCCCCAGAGCTGGCCGGCCCATCGGCAGGCCCTGCGGGCCTGGCAGCGCCGCACCGGCTGGCCGGTGCTGGCCGATGCCCTTTCCGGGCTGAGGGGCCAGCCCGGACTCGACCTGGTGGCCGGCTACGACCTGATCCTTGAGCAGCCCTCGCCCCGGCTGGAGGTCCCGCAGGTGCTGCGGCTGGGCAGCCTGCCCGCCAGCCGGCGGCTGCAGGCCTGGCTCGAAGGCTGCACGGGGCCGCAGGTGCTGGTGAGCGAGGGGGATCCCCGCCGCCTCGATCCCCTCGGACGGGTGCGGGCCCAGTGGAGTGGTGGTCTGGCTGCCTGGTGGCAGCAGCAGGCTTTGCCCCCGGGCCAGCCCGCCCCCCCGTCCCTGGCCACTGCCGGCCGCTGGCAGGCCGCCGAGACCTGCGTGCAGGCCCTGCTCGATGCCCCCGCAGCGGCGCCGGCGGCAGCCCTGTTCGAGGAGCCCCTCCTGGCCCGGCGCCTGGCTCGCCTGCTGCCCCCGGGCCTGCCGCTGATGCTCGCCAACAGCAGCCCGGTGCGCGACTGGGAGAGCTTCGTGCCCGCGGATGCCCCTGCGCGGCCCGTGTTCGCGTTCCGCGGTGCCTCGGGCATCGACGGCACCCTCTCGATTGCCGCGGGGCTGGCGGAAGCCCTGGGGCAGCTGGTGCTGGTCACCGGGGACCTGGCCCTGCTCCACGACGCCAACGGCTGGTTGTGGCTGCCGCGGCTGTCTGGCCGGCTCACGGTGCTGGTGATCGCCAATGGCGGCGGCGGCATCTTCGAGCAGCTGCCGATCCGCACCGATCCCCCTGCCGCCCTGGATTTCGAGCGGCTGTTCGCCATGCCCCAGCCGGTCTCCCCCCTGGCGCTGGCGGCGGTGCACGGTGTGGCGGGCCGCCGGGTGGCGGGACCCGCCGACCTGGAGGCCGATTTGGCCTGGGCTCTGGAGCGCCCCTGCGCGGTGCTGGAGCTGCCGAGCGACCGGACGGCAGATGCCGGCCTTCGCCGCCGGCTGCGCACAATGGCCGCACGCGAGCGCGCCCAGCCATGAGCTCCTCCCCCGTCCCGCCGGCTCCGGTCGACTGGCGGCCCGTCGGCCGGTACGACGACATCCGCTTCGAGACCAGCTCCGAGGGGATCGCCCGGATCACGATCGACCGGCCGGAGAAGCGCAACGCCTTCCGCCCCCGCACTGTGCAGGAACTCTGTGATGCCTTCACCCGGGTCCGGGAGGACCCGACGATCGGGGTGGTGCTATTCACCGGCGCTGGCCCCGCGGCCGACGGTGGCTGGGCGTTCTGCGCCGGCGGCGACCAGAGCGTGCGGGGGGACGGCGGCTACCTGGATGACGACGGGCTGCCCCGGCTCAATGTGCTCGATCTTCAACGGATCATCCGCAGCCTGCCCAAGGTGGTGATCGCCCTTGTGGCGGGCTACGCCATCGGCGGCGGCCAGGTGCTGCACCTGCTCTGCGACCTCAGCCTGGCTGCGGAGAATGCTGTCTTCGGCCAGACCGGCCCGCGGGTGGGAAGTTTCGACGGCGGTTTCGGAGCCGGTTTCCTGGCCCGGGTGGTGGGCCAGCGCAAGGCCCGGGAGATCTGGTTCCTATGCCGCCGCTACTCCGCCGAGGAGGCCCTGGCGATGGGCCTGGTGAACCGGGTGGTGCCCCTGGAGCAACTCCAGGAGGAGGGGGTGGCCTGGGCGCGGGAGGTGCTGCGCCACAGCCCCACCGCCATCCGCTGCCTGAAGGCGGCGTTCAACGCCGAGACCGACGGGCTGGCCGGGCTGCAGGAGCTGGCGGGCCAGGCGACGCACCTCTTCTACCGGACGGCGGAGGGGCAGGAGGGCCGCAACGCCTTCCTGGAGAAGCGGGAGCCCGACTTCCGGGAAAGCCCCTGGTTACCCTGAGGGACTGCTGCCGACGTTTCCGCTCGCCGCCGCCGTGTCTTCCCCGACCGACCCTTCGCCGTTCCGGGACCGCCCACCGTTTCGCGTGAGCTTCGGATCGCCGCGGACCGCTGCCATGACGCTGGCTTTGGGTCTGGCCCTGGGCCCACTGCCCTGGCTCCCGGTGTCTGCCGCCCCTCCTGCCGCCCTCCCTGCCTCCGCGGCGGCCAAGCCGGCTCCCCAGCCTCTGCCCGAAGCTGCGCTGCTGGGGGACGGCCCCCTGGAGCTTGAGGATCTCAAGCCGATCAAAACCACGGCTGATCCCGTGACGCCCGCGGCTGTCGCGTTGCCCCAGGCCGTGTCCGCGCAGCAGGAGCCCGCTGCCCCGGCAGCCACACCTGCAGCCACATCGGCGTCCACTCCGAAACCAACCCCGGCATCGGCATCGGCCTCCACACCGGCATCTTCCCCGGCCGCAACGCCTGCGCCAACCCCGGCGTCCACGGCCCTGCTGCCCCCGGCAGCCTCCGTGGCACCGCTGCCGGGCCGGGAGCTGATCCTGGATCGCCGCCACAAGCTCTTGCGGGTGGTGCAGGACGGCAAGGAGCTGCGCCGTTTCCCGGTGGCGGTGGGGATGCCGGGCTGGGAAACCCCGGAGGGTCGCTTCACCGTGATCGAGAAGACGGCCGATCCCACCTGGGAGCATCCCGCCAGCGGCCGCTTCTACCCCCCCGGTCCCGCCAACCCCCTCGGCAGCCGTTGGATCGGTTTCCACCGCGACTGCTACGGCCGCCGTGGCTTCAACGGCCAGGAGCACCTGGAGGTGAAGGGATGCGTCACCGCCGGGTTCCATGGCACCCCCAACCGCGCCAGCATCGGCCAGGCCGTGTCCCATGGCTGCGTGCGGCTGTTCGATGAGCACGCCCGCGAATTGTTCGATCTGGTGCAGCTGGGAACACCGGTGACCGTGCTGCCGTGAGGGCGCCGTTCAGCGGGACCAGGGCGCTCTGGCAGGCCCCGTAGAATTGCCGCCACCACGAACGATCTCCGGGATGCGCATCCTGTTCGCCGCCGCCGAATGTGCCCCGATGGTGAAGGTGGGGGGCATGGGCGATGTGGTGGGATCCCTGCCGCCGGCGCTGGCGGCCCTGGGCCACGACGTACGCATCATCATGCCGGGCTACGGCAAGTTGTGGAGCCGGCTTCAGATTCCCGCGGAACCCATCTGGCGCGGCCACACGATGGGCACGGATTTTGCGATCTACGAAACGCGTCATCCCAGCAACGGTCTGCCGATCTACCTGGTGGGCCATCCGGTGTTCGATCCCGAGCGCATCTACGGCGGCGAAGACGAAGACTGGCGCTTCACCTTCTTCGCCAGCGCGGCGGCGGAGTTCGCCTGGAACGTCTGGAAGCCCCAGGTGCTGCACTGCCATGACTGGCACACGGGCATGATCCCGGTGTGGATGCACCAGGACCCGGAGATCAGCACCGTGTTCACCATCCACAACCTCCGCTACCAGGGCCCCTGGCGCTGGAAGCTCGACCGCATGACCTGGTGCCCCTGGTACATGCAGGGGGATCACACGATGGCGGCGGCGCTGCTCTACGCCGACTGCGTCAACGCCGTTTCGCCCACCTACGCCCAGGAGATCCGCACACCGCAGTACGGCGAGAAGCTCGAGGGTCTGCTCAACTTCATCAGCGGCAAGCTGCGCGGCATCCTCAACGGCATCGACACCAAGGAATGGGATCCGGCCCATGATCCGGCCCTGGTGGCTCCGTTCTCGGCCGACGATCTCAGCGGCCGTGCCGCCAACAAGAAGCTCCTGCAGGAGCGGATGGGCCTGACGGTCAACCCCGACACCTACCTGATGGGCATGGTGAGCCGGCTGGTGGATCAGAAGGGGGTGGATCTGCTGCTGCAGGTGGCTGATCGGGTGCTGGCCTACACCGACAGCCAGTTCGTGGTGCTGGGCACGGGCGATCGGGGCTACGAATCGGGCCTGTGGCAGATGGCGGCCCGCCACCCGGGCCGGTTCGCCGTGTTCCTCACCTACGACGACGCCCTCTCGCGCCTGATCTATGCGGGCAGCGACGCCTTCCTGATGCCCAGCCTGTTCGAACCCTGCGGCATCAGCCAGCTGCTGGCGATGCGCTACGGCTCGATCCCGGTGGTGCGCAAGGTGGGTGGCCTGGTGGACACCGTTCCTCCCCACGACCCCCGGGCCCACACCGGCACGGGATTCTGCTTCGACCGCTATGAGCCGGTCGATTTCTACACGGCGATCGTGCGCAGCTGGGAAGCCTTCCGCCATCTCGACAGCTGGCGCGAGCTGCAGCACCGCGCCATGACCCAGGACTACAGCTGGGAGCGCTCGGCCCAGGCCTACGACGCCATGTACCGGGAGGTCTGCGGCGTGAAGGAGCGCACCCCGGATGCCGAGCAGGTGGAGCGCTTCTCCCAGGGGCAGGGGGCTGACCCCAGCCGTCGGCGCGACGGCGAGCTGCTTGAGGAAGCCACCCTCGGCGTTCCTGAGGATGTGGCGGCGGTGAAGCCCTCCCCTTCGGCGCCGGCCCACTCCCGCAACCCCCTCGCCAAGCTGTTGCGCCGGAGTGAGGGCTGAGCCCCGGGGACGTTCCAATCCGCCGTCCTCCGATCTCCCTGTCCCCTACCGCAGCCCCTGGAAACGCTTGGGGGCGGACCTGGAGGCGGTGGGGGCGGACCTGGTGCTGCGGGCCCGCGAGCTCTGGCGACGCAACGGGGAGGGCAGCCTCTGGGGTCCCCCCTTCTGGCCTCGCTCCGCGGCGGCTGCGTTCTGGCCGCTGGTGCTGGCGGCGGTGCTTGTGCTCGCCGTGCTCGTGGTGGGGCGGGGGGTCCGGCGGGCGCTGCCGCCGCCCGTCCCTGCTGCGGAGGTGGAGAGGACTGGCCCCATCGCGGAGACGGCTCCTCCGTTTGAGCCGGAGGAGCCGTCTCTCCCCCCGCCCTCCATCGCCACACCCACCTTCGCCACGCCCAACGTCACCGCGAAGGGGGAACCGGCACCCGCAAACCTTGCCGTGCCTGAGCCTGACCTGGAGCCCGGGCCAGACCTGGAAGCCTTGGCGCTGCCATCGCCGGAGCCGGGGCCTGAGGAGGCGCTGCGGGCGGCGTTCGCCGCCCCCGATGCTCCGGGAGTGATCGTGGCGCTCCGTCCCGATGCGGCCACGGCGGTGCTGCAGCTGGAAGTGGGTGAGGGCTTCGCTCGGCTGGAGCCAAGGCGACGGCGCAAGCTGGCGGAGGACTGGGCGGTCCGCGCCGCCGAACGGGGCTACGAGCGGCTGGAGGTGGTGGATGGGCGCGGGCGTCTGTGGGCCCGTCCCGCGGCGGTGGGCGGCGGTCTGGTGGTGCTCGGGTACCCGCTGGCGCCGGAGCCGGGCTGATCCGGTCGATCGGCTGGGTCATGATCCTGCACGATTCCGCCTTTCCCCTCCGATGGCCCTGCCCCTTGAGCAGCTCCTTGCCCTCTGGGGAGAGCCGCTGGGGCCCCGGCCGGTGAACCCTCTGGAGGCGGTGGTCACCGACAGCCGGGCCGATCTCGTCGGGGCCCTGTTCGTGCCGCTGGTGGGCGAGCGCTTCGACGGGCATCGCTTCCTGGAGGGCGCCCTGCGGCAGGGCGGGGCCGCCGCGGCCCTGGCCCAGCGGGACCGGCTGCCGGAATCTGAGGCCCGGGCGCTGGCGGAGGGCTGCGGCCGCCCGATCTGGCTGGTGGACGACACCCTCGAGGCCTATCAGCAGCTGGGCCGGCTGTGGCGCCGTTCGCTGGCGGTGCCCGTGGTGGCTGTGACCGGCTCGGCCGGCAAGACCACCACCCGTGAGCTGATCCGTGCCGCCCTGGCCCCCCTGGGACCGGTGGTGGCCAGCCGCGGCAACGAGAACAACGACATCGGCGCTCCCCTGACCCTGCTGCGGGCCCGTCCCGGCACCGCGGCGCTGGTGGTGGAGATGGGGATGCGCGGACCGGGCGAGATCGATCGGCTCAGCCGCTGCGCCGAGCCCGATGTGGCCGTGATCACCAACATCGGCACCGCCCACATCGGCCGCCTGGGGAGTCGGGAGGCGATCGCCGCCGCCAAGTGCGAGATCACAGCCTCGCTGGCGCCGGGGGGGCTGCTGGTGGTGCCAGCCGGGGATCCCCTGCTGGAGGCGGCCCTGGCGGCCGGCTGGAGCGGCCGGGTGCAGCGGGTGGCCCTTGCGGATGAAGGTCCTGCCTTCCCTGCCGATCTGCCTGCTGCCGACCGGGTGGCGGTGTTCGATCCGGCAGCGAGCACCATCACGCTGCAGGAGGGGCTCGACCCAGATGGTTCTCCGCTGGTGATCAGCCTGCCCCTCCCCGGCCGTCACAACGCCCGCAACCTGCTCCTGGCCCTGGCCGTGGCCGAGGAGCTCGGCGTGGAGCCCACCGCGCTGCGCCAGCTGGCGGTAGACGTGCCAGGGGGGCGCAACCGGCGCCTGACCCTGGGGGGGATCGACGTGCTCGACGAGACCTACAACGCCTCGCCGGAAGCGATGCTCGCCGCTCTGGATCTGCTGGTGGCCCCCTCGCCGGACGCCGGCGCCGAGGGACGCCGCTTCGCCGTTCTGGGCACGATGCTGGAACTTGGGGAGAGCAGCCTGGAGCTCCACCGGGAGGTGGGGGCCCGGGCAGCGGCGCTGGGGCTTGACGGGCTGGTGGTGGTGGCGGCCGGTCCGGAGGGCCGGGCGATGGCCGAGGCCGCCGGCGAGGGGGTGAAGCGCCTGGAGCAGGTGGCGACGCCCGAGCAAGCCGCTTCCGTTCTGCACTCCTGGCTGGCGCCGGGCGATCGCCTGTTGCTCAAGGCCAGCCGGGGGGTGGCCCTGGAGCGGGTGCTGCCGCTGCTCGACCCTGCGGAAGCCGGCTGCGAACGCGGCTAGGTTCTTGCAGTTCCTTCACCGGCGCTGATGGCCTCGACGGTGCGCGGCTCCCTGTTCCTCCTGGTCCCGCCGCTGCTTGCCGCCGGGACTGGGCTGGCCCCGGCCTGGTCCGCTCCCCAGCCGTCCGCTCCCGCCCCGTCGTCGGGCGTGGCGGCCCCTGCGTCGGATCCACCGGTGGTGTTCTGGGAGCCGGTGGATCCGAACGCCCCGCCTCCGCCGAAGAGCCGGACATCTGAGGAGGAGGGGGCCGCCGTAGGCCTGCCTCGACCTCGAGCTGTCCCCAGCGGTGGAGGCCAGCGCATTCCCATGCTCATTCCCCCAGCCGCCGGGGTGATCGAGGGGGTCGGGGCCACGGGCCCTGGCGGCCGAAGTGTCCGCCCGCGGATGCCGCTGCCGCCCGGGGTCATGCCTCCGGGTGGGATGCCAGATGTGGCCGGGCCTTCCGGCCCTCGGGTTCCGGGGATGATGCCGCCTCCACCGGGGGTGATGCCTCCCGGGGCCATGCCTCAAGGGGCGGTGCCGCCGGGGATGATGCCCCCGCCGCCGGGGATGCGGCCGCCTGGGCCGCCTCCATCGCTTCAGCAAGAGGCGAAGCCGCCGGCCACCTCGTCCCTGGGCCCGGCAGCGTGGCTGCTGCCGCTGCTGGTGCTGGCCGGTGGGGCGGGCACCTTCGTGGCGTTGCGACTGCGCCAGCGCCGTGGTCCGGGCTGATCAGCGATCCGCCTCAGCGGCGGCGGGCCCCACCCAGTCGAGCTTGTTCACCTGCCGGGTTCTGCCGAGGGCCAGGGCGCCTGAGGGAACGTTCTCGGTGAGGGTAGAGCCGGCCGCCACGGTCACCCGTTCGCCCAGGGTGATCGGCGCCACGAGCACAGAATTAGCCCCTGTCTTGCTGGCCGCCCCGATCACGGTGCGGTGCTTGCGCACCCCGTCGTAGTTGGCGGTGATCGTGCCGGCGCCCACGTTGACGTTGGGGCCCAGATCGGCATCGCCGAGGTAGCTGAGGTGGTTGGCCTTGACGCCAGCGCCGACCTGGCTGTTCTTCACCTCCACGAAGTTGCCGATGCATGCGCCTGTGCCGATGCGGGCGCCGGCCCGCAGCTGGGCGAAGGGCCCTACGGCAGCGCCGTCGTCCACCGTGACGTCGCGCAGCACGGAATACAAAACCTCAACGCCCCGGCCGATCGCGCTGTCCTCGATCAGGCATCCCGGCCCGATGCGGCAGCCCTCCCCCACCGCAACCTGGCCGCGGAAATGGCACTGGGGCTCCACGATCACGTCGCGGCCGAAGCGGGTGCCGTCGCTGAGGGTGCAGCTGGCGGGATCCACGAAGGTCACGCCCTCGCGCATCCAGTGCCGGCGCAGGCGATCCTGCAGCACACCCTCGCACTGGGCCAGCTGCAGGCGGTCGTTGATGCCGTTGATCTCGTCGGCGTCCTCCACCTCCAGGTGCATGGCCGGCTGGAGCAGGGCCACGGTGTCGGTGAGGTAGAGCTCGCCCTGGTCGTTGTCGCTGGTGAGGTGAGGCAGCACCTCCGCCAGGCGCTGCCAGTCGAAGACGTAGATGCCGGCGTTGATCAGCGGGTTGGCGCGCTGCTCGGCGCTGCAGTCGCGGTGTTCGACGATCGCGCTCACCGCGCCGGCCCCATCGGCGAGGACGCGGCCGTAGCCGGTGGGATCGGCCAGCCGGGCGGTGAGCAGGGTCACCGCGGCCCCACTGCTGCGGTGGCGCTCCAGCAGGTGCTCAAGGGTTTCGCTGCGCAGCAGCGGCACGTCGCCGTTGAGGACCATCAGCTCCCCTTCGAAGCCGGCCAGGGGGCCGAGGAGTTGCTGGACGGCGTGACCCGTGCCGTTCTGCGGCTCCTGCAGCACGAACTCCAACCCACCGTGGTGGCTGAGCGACTGCTCCACCCGCTGGGCCTGGTGGCCCACGATCAGCAGCCTGCGCTGCGGATCCAGCCGCTCGCAGCAGGCCAGCACCCGCTCCACCAGGGTCGCCCCCGCCAGGGGCTGCAGCACCTTGGGCATGTCGCTCTTCATGCGGGTGCCCTTCCCTGCGGCCAGAACGGCAACGGCGAGCATCGGCGGGGGCGGCGGCTGGGCGGGAATCTACCGGTCCTGCTCCGGCCCTCAACCCTCCTGTTGGCGGGGGCGGTGATGGTGGCGCCGGCCGCCCCAGCGGCGCTGCCAGGCGGAACCGCTCTCGGCGGTGCTGAGGGCCTGGGCCCGCGCCCGGCCCGCCAGGATCTCAGCGGCACCGGCCCGACCGTGCGGGTCGCGATAGGGCTCCCCGGCCCGGGAGGCCATGTGCTCCCGCTCCATCGGGCTGAGGCTGCGCAGCACCCTGTCGTTCGGCAGGGGGGAGGGGGAGGCGACGGTGCCGCCGCTCCAGGCACCTTCCTCGTGGGGGGGCACGGCGCGGATCGCAGCCAGCTGCAGGCCCGACTCGGCCAGGGCCCGCCGCAGCGCGGCGGCGGAGCTGTAGGTGAGCAGTCGCCCCTGGGGCGCCAGCAGCCGGGCCAGCCCGGCGAGGAACTCCAGGGTCCACAGTTCCGGCGAGCGCCGGGGGGAGAAGGCATCGAGCAGCACCAGATCGCAGGCTCCCTTCAGCGCGGCGGGCAGGGCCGGCAGCCGGGTGCGGGCGTCGCCCCAGAGCAGCCGGTCGCTTGTCCACAGGGCTTCGGCCTCGCTGAGCAGCGCGGGTGACCACTGGCGGCGGAAGCCGCCGTCGGCCAGCGCCAGCCGCAGGGGCTCGGGGTCCCGTTCCAGCCCCCACCAGCGCAGCTCCAGCCCGTGCAGACGCGTGGCTTCGAGCAGGGCGGCGGTGTTGGTGCCGGTGCCCACGGCCACCTCCACCACCTGCAGCGTCCCCCCGGCGGCGAAGCGGCCCAGGCCGGCCGGCGCCACGAACTTGGCCCGGGCTTCCGCCAGGGCCCCATCGGCGCTGTGGAAGCCCTCGCCGATGGCACGCGAAAACAGGCTGAAGCTGCCGTCGGCCGTGCGGCGCGGCTGCAGGCCGGCCTCAGGCACGCAGCCGCGCCAGGTCATCCCAGAACCCCGGATAGGACACCGCCGCAGCCTCCGGCTGGCCGATTCGTGTTTCGCCGCTGGCCACCAGGGCGGCCACTGCCAGGCTCATCGCCACCCGGTGGTCGGTCTCGCTGTCCACCTCCGCTCCGCGCAGGGCCGTGATGCCCTCGATCGTGAGACCGCCGGGGTGTTCCTCGATCCGAGCCCCCATGGCCCCGAGCTGGCGGGCCATCACCGCCAGCCGGTCGGTTTCCTTCACCCGCAGCTCCTCCGCATCCACGATCCGGCTGGTGCCCTCGGCGCAGCAGGCGGCCACTGCCAGCACGGGAATCTCATCCACCAGGCGGGGGATGAGGTCGCCGCCGATCTGGAACGGGCGCAGGGGGCCGTGGCTCACGCGCAGATCGCCCACGGGCTCGCCGGCAACGTCGCGGCGATCCAGCACCTCGATCCGGGCCCCCATGGCCTCCAGCACCTCAAGGATGCCGGTGCGGCTGGGATTGAGGCCCACGTTCTCCACCGTGAGCTCGGCGCCGGGGGTGATGGCACC
>JBJTUJ010000024.1:0-7214 GCA_046080685.1 Cyanobium sp.
GATCAGTGGCCGGCGCAGCCGCCAGCTGGCTTTTCGCTGGGCCTGGATCTTCGCCTTGCTGGTGCCCCTGCAGCTGGCCGGCTTCGCCTGGCTCTGGGCCGACAGCGACAGCCAGGTCAACCGCCAGATCAACCAGGGCGAACGCAACGTGGCCGCCCTGCGCAGCCGCATCGGCGCCAGCAGCTCCGAGGCCGAGCTGCGCAGTCTCCTCGCCAGCGCCAATCTCGGCCCGCTGCCGCCCCTGCGTGCCGGTGCGCTCCCCGATCAGAAGCAGCAACTCAGCGATGCCCTCGCCATCCAGGCCTCCCAGCTGAGCGGCAACCTGCGCGAGCAACGAGCCGCGATGCTGCGCAGCTCCCTGCCCGGCAGCCTGCGCGTGCTCTTCGGCGCGGCGATCGTGAGCGGCTTTCTGTTTCTGCTCAGGCGCAAGATCTGAGCGGCGATTCCGCGCTGGTGCAAGCGCCTTAGCGTGGAATGGCACTCCACCAGGCCCGGCGATGCATGAACCGGCCGTTCCCCCAAGCCGCACAGAGGAGCTGGCGCTGCTTCGCCCCATGGCGGCCCGGCTGATCTGATGGCAACCGGCCGAACAAGCCCTGCGTCGCCCCGAGCGGGTGATCGCCCAGGTGATGGACATCGGCACCTTTGAAACGGTGCAGATCCTTCGCCAGAACCTGGGCGACCGGCGACTGGCCCAGGTGCTGCAGCAAGCCGAAGCGGGCTGGTTCTCGCCCCGCTCCTGGACCTACTGGCACCGCAAGCTGGGGGTCACGCCCACCGGGCCCGTGCCCCCCCTGCCGCAGCGGCGCTTCCGCGGCAGATGACCCTCACGCCCCGGCTCGACATCCTGCCGCCCATACAGCGGCAACTCTGGCCATCGCTCCGCGGCCTGGCCTCGGCCGGCTTCGTGCTCTACGGCGGCACGGCCATTGCCCTGCGCTGCGGCCACCGCGTCTCGCCCGAACCCAGCAGCGACGGCGTAGCCGTGCTGGCCGCGCCCCTCGATCTGCTGGCCACCAAACTCAAGGTGCTGCTGCAGCGGGCCGAACGCAAGGGCTACGACGACGTGGCTGTGCTCCTGGCGTCGGGCCTCACCCTGGCCGAGGGGCTGGGAGCAGCCAGGGCGCTCTACGGATCGGCATTCCCCATCAGTGAAGCGCTCAAGGCGCTGGTGTACCTCGCCGATGGCGACCTGGGCGACCTTCGGATGCCATTCCAGCTCTGGAGCGCGTCAGCCTGGAGCTGAACCTGAGCGGGCCGCTGCGCTGATCCCGCCCGTCCTGCGATGGTCCGCCTCGCGGGCGGCAACGGTTTCAGGATCTCCTCAGAGCACAGTGGGGAAATGCAGCCAGCCGCCCGGTCCTCGCAGAGCTTCGCCGTCACCGCCGTCGTTCCCCCCGGCCTGGAGGAGCCGGCCGCCGCCGAGCTCGGCGCCCTCGGTGCCGCCGAGGTGCGCCCCCTGCGCCGGGCCGTGGCCTGCCGCTGCGATCCCGCCACCCTCTACCGCCTGCACCTGCAGGCGCGCCTGCCCTTCCGCTTCCTGCGGGAGCTGGCCCGCTTCCCCTGCCGCGGGCGCGACGACCTTCACCGCGGCGTGCAGAACGCTGCGGACTGGGACGACTGGCTGCCGCCCGGCCACAGCTTCAAGGTGGAGGCCACCGGCGCCCTGCGCGGCCTCGACCACAGCCACTACAACGCCCTGGCAGTGAAGAACGCCCTGGTGGATCGGCAGCGGCAGCGCTGGGGGGAGCGTTCGTCGGTGGATCTCGAGGATCCCGACCTGGTGCTCCATCTGCACCTCAGCGCCGGCCGGCCCGGGGGGGAGGGCGGCACGGCGGTGCTGAGCCTCGACGGCAGCGGCGGCAGCCTGCACCGGCGGGGCTGGCGGGCGGCGATGGGCCTGGCGCCCCTGAAGGAGAACCTGGCCGCCGGGCTGATCGCCCTCACGGGATGGGACGGCAGCGTGCCGCTGGTGGATCCGCTCTGCGGATCGGGCACCCTGCTGATCGAAGCCGCCTGCGCCGCGCTCGGCCGGGCCCCGGGGCTGGAGGAGAGCGGCGGGGGGCCACCGAGGGCCCGGCCCTTCGGGCTCAGGCGCTGGCCCGATTTCGATGCCGCCGCCTGGGAGCGGGAAGTGGCCGCAGCCCGCAGCGGCCGGCGCGACACCCTGGCCGACGGCCGCCCCCTGGCGCAGATCGTGGGGCGTGATCAGGATCCGGCCGTGCTGGCCCAGGCCCGCGCCAACGCCGCCGCCGCCGGCGTGGCCCCCTGGATCCGCTGGGAGAGCGGGGATGCCCGCGCCTTCGTGCCGCCGCCAGGGCCGCCCGGGCTGCTGGTCTGCAACCCGCCCTACGGCGCCCGCCTGGGGGAACGGGAAGACCTGGAGTCGCTCTACGCCGGCCTGGGCCGGACGCTCAAGGACCACTGCAGCGGCTGGACCCTCTGGCTGCTGAGCGGCAACCCCGAACTCACCGGCGCCCTGCGGATGAAGGCCAGCCGGCGGATCGCCGTGAGCAACGGCGGCATCGATTGCCGCTGGCTGCGCTACGACATCCGCTGAACGCCCCATCTCCGAGGTCCCGCCCCGGATCAGAAGCGTCCCGTGAGGGCCCGGGTGGTGCGCATCAGCCCGGCAGTGGTCTGGGGCAGAAACGGCCCCTTGAGCATGCCGCCGCCCAGCCGCAGGAACAGGGTCGCGAGCAGGCCGTTCACCGTGGCCAGCAGCAGGGCCGCCTGAATCCAGTCGAGCCGGAACTGCTGCTTCGCCCAGAGCAGCAGCGCCATCTGGGCCGCCAGGGAGGCCATCGCGGCCAGCCCGATGCCCATGCCCAGGAACACGCCACCACCGATCAGGCGCCGCTTCTCCCGATCGGCCTCCTGCAGGGCGATGCGCACGTGCAGGTCCATCACCGAGGTCATCAGGGCGGTGACCCGGGTGAAGCCCCGACCGCCCTCACGCCCATCGGGAAGGCGTTCCCGGCTCATGCCGAGCGCCGGCCGGAGGACAGCAGCAGGCCGGCCAGCAACCCGATGCCGGCGGCGATGCCCAGGGCCATCAGCGGCCGCTCCCGCACCGGCTTCTCGATCCTGGGTCGCAGGGTGGTGTTGAGGTCGTCGAGGATCTGCTCAAGCTGCTCCTCCAGGGGGGTGAGGCTCTCGGCCACCTGGCCGGCCTGCTGGGTGGTGGCCTGCAGCAGATCCAGCAGCTGGCGGCGGGCCCCATTCGCGGTGATGCCCGTCTGCCGGCTGATGGCGTCGGCCACCTGGTCGAAGCTGCCCCGGGTGGCCTCCAGGGTGTGGCGGGCCACTTCGGGCCATTCCCGCTGGATCGTGGGCAGGAGGGTGTCGAAGCGTTCGCGGAACGCGGCCTGGAGCTGGGTGAAGGCCGGGGAGGGGGCGGGATCGGCCACCGGCGTGCCCAGCGGGGCACCGTTGCCGGCCTCAAGCTCGCGGGCCGGCTCCGGGGACGGGAAGGGGTCCATGGCGGCGACGCCGGGGGCGCCTGCGGGAGTCTTCACAACGTAGGAAGGCGGGGTTGGCATCGTCACCACCTTCG
Source organism: Cyanobium sp. (assembly GCA_046080685.1). Taxonomy (GTDB): domain Bacteria; phylum Cyanobacteriota; class Cyanobacteriia; order PCC-6307; family Cyanobiaceae; genus Cyanobium. The sequence continues at coordinate 3,557 of JBJTUJ010000024.1, forward strand.
CTACATTCAGTCCGCTCGGCGCACGGGCCTGTTGGTTCACATCAATCAGGTCGAGCTCACCCACTTCAAGTCGTTCGGCGGCTCGATCGCGATCCCGCTTGAGCCGGGATTCACGGTGGTCACCGGGCCCAACGGTTCGGGCAAGAGCAACATCCTCGACGCGGTGCTCTTCTGCCTCGGCCTGGCCAGCAGCCGGGGGATGCGGGCGGAGCGCCTTCCCGATCTGATCAACAGCGCCATGCTGCGCGAGGGCCGCGCCGCCGAGACCAGCGTCACCGTGCGCTTCCACCTGGGCGACTGGCAACCGGACGAGGCCGAGGAGGGGCTGGAGCCCCCCGAAGGGGTGCCCTGGATCCAGCCGGGCCAGCAGGAATGGAGTGTCACGCGGAAACTGCGGGTGGCTCCGGGGGGCACCTACAGCAGCAGCTACAGCGCCGACGGCGTCGCCTGCAATCTGCAGCAGCTGCAGACCCAGCTGCGCCGCCTGCGGGTCGACCCCGACGGCAGCAACGTGGTGATGCAGGGCGACGTCACCCGCATTGTTTCGATGAGCGCCCGTGAGCGGCGGGGCATCATCGACGAGCTGGCCGGGGTTGCCCTCTTCGACAGCCGCATCGACCAGACGCGGGGCAAGCTCGACGAGGTGCAGGAACGGCAGGAGCGCTGCCGGATCGTGGAGCAGGAGCTTCTGCTGGCCCGCCAGAAGCTGGAGAAGGACTGCGCCCGGGCCCGTACCTACCAGGAGCTGCGCCTGCGGCTCCATGCCGGACGGGAGCACGAGCAGGTGCTGGCCTGGGAAGCCGCCGGCGCCCAGCTCGAGGCCCTCGGCCGGCGCGAACAGGACCTGCAGCGCCGGACCGAGGAGACGGCGGCGGCCATCACCGCGGCCGAGGGGCAGGAGCGGGAGGCCACCGCGGAACTGGAGCGGCTGCAGGCGGAGGTGAAGGACCTCGGCGAAGACCGCCTGGTGGCCCTGCAGGGCGAACGGGCGGGCCTGGAGGCGGGCGAGCGGGAACGGGCCCGCCAGGCGGAGCGGCATCGCCAGCAGGCCGAGGAGCTGCAGGGGCGGCGGCAGGAGCTGGCCGATCGCCAGCGGCGGCTGAAGGAGGAACGGCGCACGCTCGAGGCGGTCGCCGACGATGCCGCTCTGGCGGAGGCAGAGGAACGCTGCCGGGCGGCGGAAGCGGCCGTGGATCTCTCCCGCCGGCGGCTGGGGGAGGTGGCAGGGCGCTCCAGCAGCTGGCTGGAGGAGCAGCGGCGGCGCAGCGAGGAGCGGCAGGAGCGGCAAGGGCGCCTCGGTCCGCTCGAGGCCGAACGCCAGCAGCTGCGCGAACGGCTGCGCCAGGCCGACGAGCGGCTGGAGGAACTGGCGAAGGAACAGGGGGACGACGGACGCGACGACGCGGAGGCCGAATCCCGGCTGGCCGCCCTGGAGACCGAGCGCCGTGCTCTGGAGGAGCAGGGGGAGCGGGCCCAGGAGCGGATCGCGCAGCAGGCCGAGGAGCTGGGCCTGCAGCAGCGCACCCGCAGCCGGCTGGAGCAGGAACAGGCGAACCTGGAGCGGGAGATCGCCCGGCTCGACAGCCGCCGCGAGACCCTGCAGGAGAGCCGGGGCACCGGGGCCCTGCGGGTGCTGCTGGAGTCGGGGATGGAGGGCATCCACGGCCCGGTGGCCCAGCTCGCTGAGGTGGATGACCAGCACCGGGTGGCGCTGGAGGTGGCCGCCGGCGCCCGGCTCGGCCAGGTGGTGGTGGAGGACGACGGCATCGCCGCCCGCGCCATCGAGCTGCTCAAGAACCGGCGGGCCGGCCGCCTCACCTTCCTGCCCCTGAACCGCATCCGCGGCGGCGGCAGTGGCGGCGGCAGTGGCGGTTCGGGGGCGGCGCTGCAGCGGGGGGGCGGGCCCGGCGCCGGCGGCGGGGGACTGGTGGGCCGGGCGGTGGATCTGATCCGCCACGAGGCGGTGTATGGGGAGGTGTTCCGCTACGTCTTCGGCGACACGCTCGTGTTCCGGGATCTGGCGAGCGCCCGGCGGGAACTTGGCCGCTGCCGGGCCGTGACCCTCGAAGGGGAACTGCTGGAGAAGAGCGGCGCCATGACCGGCGGCAGCCTGCAGGCCCGTACCGGCCAGCTGGGCTTCGGCCGCAGCGCCGACGGCGATGAGGCCGAACCCCTGCGGCGCCGCTTGCTGGAGCTGGGGGAGAGCCTGCTGGCCTGCCGGCGGCGGGAAGCCGACCTGGCCCGGGAACTGGAGCAGGCCCGGCCGGCTCTGGAGCAGTGCCGCCAGCGCCTGGCCGCCCTGGAGGCCGGGGCGGAGGCTGCGCAGCGGGCCCTGCTGCCCAGCCGGCAGCGGCAGGCCCAGCGACAGGATCGCCGCCTTCAGCTGGAGGCGAGCCGCCGCACCGATGGCGACCGTCTGGCGAGCCTGGAGCTCGAGATCGGGCCGCTGCTGCAGGACCTCCAACAGCTGCAGGCCGGCGAGGCCGAAGCCGGCGCCGGGGCCGATGCCAGCCGCTGGCAGGGGCTCCAGGCGGAGCTGGAGGCCGCCGATCGCAGCCTGAGCGAGGCTCGCCTGCAGCGCGACACCCGGCTGGCGGAGCGGCGGGAGCGGGCCCTGGCCGACGAACGGATCACCAGCCAGCTGGCCGCCCTGGCCGAGGAAGAGCAGCGGCTGGCCGCCGAGGTGGCTGTCCTGGTGCAGGAACGGGAGCAGTGGAAGGAGCTCCAGCGGGTCGATGGCGAGCGGCGGGCGGAGCTGGACCGCCAGATGGCCGAGCTCCAGAACCGCTTCGGCGAACGCCGGCGGGTGCGTGACGCGGCCGAGGCGGCGCTGGCCCGCCTGCGCCAGGGGCTGCAGCAGCATCGCTGGGAGCTGGAGCGGCTGGCGGAGGAACGCCAGGCCCTCGGCGAGGAGCGGCGCAGCCAGACCCTGCGGTGGGAGCAGCTGCAGAGGGAGCTGCCCGAACCCCGCCCCGAGGTGCCCGATGAGGTGCGCGAGGCGGGCCTGGAGGCGCTGCAGGAGGAGCTGCGGCGGCTGCAGCAGCGGATGGAGGCACTGGAGCCGGTGAACATGCTCGCCCTCGAGGAACTTGAGCAGCTGGAGGAGCGGCTGGCGGGCCTGGAGGAACGCCTGGAGGTGCTCGGCAAGGAGCGGGAGGAGCTTCTGCTGCGCATCGAGACCGTGGCCACCCTGCGCCAGGAGGCCTTCCTGGAGGCCTTCCGGGCCGTGGATGGCCACTTCCGCACGATCTTCGCCGACCTCTCCGATGGCGAGGGGCACCTGCAACTGGAGAACCCGGAGGATCCGCTCGAGGGCGGGTTGACGCTGGTGGCCCATCCCAAGGGCAAGGCCGTGCGGCGGCTGGCCTCGATGTCGGGGGGCGAGAAGTCGCTGACGGCCCTCAGCTTCCTGTTCGCCCTCCAGCGCTTCCGCCCCTCCCCCTTCTATGCCCTCGACGAGGTGGACAGCTTTCTCGACGGGGTCAACGTGGAGCGGCTGGCGGGCCTGATCGCGTCCCAGTCGAGCGATGCCCAGTTCATGGTGGTGAGCCACCGGCGCCCGATGATCGCCGCCGCCACCCGCACCATCGGCGTGACCCAGGCCCGGGGCGCCCATACCCAGGTGGTCGGTTTGCCGCCAGCGGCCTGAGCCCACCAG
>JBJTUJ010000025.1:0-3355 GCA_046080685.1 Cyanobium sp.
GTTTCCTGCACGGCGGCGTTGACGGCGTGGAACTGGTGATAGCCGGCGATGATCTTGTGGAGGGCACCGGAATCGGGATCTTCCTCGAAGACGATGAAGTGCTGCAGTAGATCAAGAAAACGCTGCGGTTCAAACACGCCACGGATGAGGGTGTCGAGCTCCAGCTCGGTGGACGGTGCCTCGGCTTGGCCGTCGGCGCTGCGCCATACCTTGAACCACTCCTGGTTGGCCGTGAGCGAACCGACGCGGGCCTGAAGACCATCGCTCACCACCAGGAGAGCGTTGTACTGAAGCAGCGATGGAATTTCAGCTTTGTAGGTTTGCAGCTGGGCGTAGGCGCTCCAGATGGTGGTGTCTTCCGCGGCGGCATTCTTGAGCTCAATCAGGCCGAGCGGCAGGCCATTGAGGAACACCACCAGATCAGGCCGACGGCTTTGCTGGCCATCGCTCACGGCGAACTGATTCACCACCAGCCAGTCGTTGGTGCCGACCTCATCGAAGTCAACCAGCCGCACCAGATCGCCGGCGAGGCTCCCGTCAGGGCGGGGGTACTCCACCGGCACGCCTTCCCGCAGCAGGCGATGAAAGGCGCGATTGGTCTGCAGCATGGAGGGAGTGGCCAGGCGCAGCAGCTTGCGCAGGGCCTCCTCGCGCGCCTCCTCCGGAATGGCGGTGTTGAGCTGCCGGATCGCCGCACGCAAGCGCTCCACCAACACCACATCGCCGAACGTCTGCCGCTCTGCCGAGGTCTCGCCGGGGGCCACCCGGGGGCCGGTGAGCACCGCGTAGCCCAGCTCCTGGAACCAGCCGAGGGCCGCCTCTTCGATAAGGGCTTCGGTGAGGGTCATGCCACAGCCTCGGTGACGACTTGATGGAAGGCGATGAAGCTGGCGGATCGGCTGCGGTGGGGATCCAGGACACCACCGATCGCACGCGCGGTTTCTATTTTGCGCAGCCCCCCGGGTGCATAGCCATGGCGTTGAAGCACTCTTTCAAGGGCTTCCCAGGTTCCTCCCGCGATGGCATCAGGATCGCGAAAGCCGTGCCTGCTGGGAAGGTTGGCGGGCGCGCGTGGATAGATCTGCCGCACTGCTTCCCAATCGCCGAAGAGCCAGGCTTCGAGTTCTTCGATAGCCACCCGGTTGACGAGCTGCCAAGTGGCGTTCCGTGCCGAACTGCGGGTGCGCAGACCGGAGCGAGTGGCGATCGCTTCAAGTTGCTGCTTAAGGACATGGCAGTCGTCATCGTCACGGTCGACCACCACCACTAGGCGCCAATCGGGCGGGAGCCAACTGGCATATGCGCGCAGCCTTGCTTCCAGCTTGGCGAGCAGATCGCTCTTGCCCTGGAACGGGTGCACCTCGAAAGTGCAGTCCTCAGGAAGCAGCCTCGGCAGCAGGGCCCGAAGGAAAGCTTCCATGGAAGGTTCCTCCACCAGGAATTCCAGATGGCTCGCGGCCACGGTCATCGCCCAGCGAGAGGCCTTGTTGGCGCGCCTTGGTTCACCAGGGGGTCGCCCACCCCGAGCTGGCCCTCTATCCACAGCTGACCCAAAAGGGCGCCCTCAGATACGAACGCCTGTACGCCCTGAAGGTCGCTGGCTCGCTGGGCCTGGGTGTAGCCATGCGCATCGCGCCAAAGAACCCGCACCTCCTCTGGCCGCAAGCCATTAAGGAAAAAGGGGGAATGGGTGGTGACAAGGAGCTGGGTCTGGGCGATAGCAGCGCGGCACTCCTCGGCGAGTTCTGGCAGCAGGCGCGGATGGAGGAAGTTCTCCGGCTCCTCGATGCCGATGAAGGGGGGAGGCGAGGGATCGTTGAGCATCACCAGATAGGCGAGCATCTTCAGGGTGCCGTCGGAGGCAAAGCGGGCCAGCACCGGATGGGAAAACGGCGCGTCCTTGATCTGCAGCAGCAGCCGGCCATCCGGCATGGTTTCGGACAAGACGCTCTCGATGCGTGGCACACGCTGGCGCAGCACAGAAAAGATCTGCTGCAGTCGCTGTGGATGTTGCTCGGCCAGAAACTGGATCACATTGGCGATGTTGTCGCCAGAGCGGCTCAGGCGGTCTTGCGGGCCCGCCTCTGGTTGGCCGCGAGCACTGTCAGCGGAGAGGTAGGAGACATACCAGCCGGTGATGAAGTCGCGCAACGCTGCCACACGCGGGTGCTCAGCGAACTGACCAAGGGCATTCACGGCCAGCAGATCGGCAGACTTCAGCGGGGTATCGACACGCTGATCCTCTTCATCGGGAAGGTCGCCACTCACGGCACTTCCCAGGCCCTCGCGATAGTCGAGAAATCGGAACGGTTGGCCGTGGCTGCCGCGCTTCCAGCGCAACCACTCTTCCACCACGATAGGAGCCCCGGCCCGTTCGTCGACTGCGAGGTGATAGGTGATCAGTGGATAGCCGCGCTCGCGGTATTTGATCTCGATGGTGACCGGGCCATCACCACCACGGGTCTTGAGTTCCTTTGCTCGTCCGCGCTTATCCCAGGCGCGACGCAGCCCAAACTCGAAACACTCGGCCAGGAAAGCAAAAACGTCGAACACCGTGGACTTGCCGCTGCCGTTAGGCCCCAACAGCACCGTGAGCGGCGTGAGGTCCTTGAATTCCACGTCGCGCAAGGCGCGGAAGTTGTGGACCTTGAGGTATTCAATCCGCGCCGATGCGCGGGAGTTGGTCACTCGCCCGCTCATGCTTGGGCCTCGCACAGGCGCGTGGGGGCCGCTGCGTCCACCAACCGGCGCACGGCTTCTGCGATCTTCTCGGGGGTCACCGCCCAGGGCCTGAGGGAAGCACCGTCTCTTGACATCGGTCTCACCAGGGAGCCCGTCACTGCCCAGACGCTAGATGGGATCAGCCTGGTTGGCAGGTGCGTGAGGTGGGGGCTCACGGCTCAGCGTCTGCGGAGGCTGCCGCCGCCGCCCGCTCCTGGTGCTCCTTGAGGGTGATGCCGGCGGCATCCTTCCAATCGAGCCGGCCGTTGGCGCTGCGGGCGAGCAGCAGCCCCGCCGCCTGGGACGGCGACTTGAACTCGTAGTCCTGGAGCAGCTCCACCTGGTTGTCTTGCGTGGCAAGGACGCCCTGGCGGATGAGTCGCTCCCGCGTGCGCATCAGGGCATCGGGCGAGCTGGCGGTGAAGTCCCGGCGCCCCTTGGCCCCCTTCAGGACGGTGAACCCGTTCGGTGACTCGTATCCCCTGCCCTCGGCCTCCGGACCCCGGAGGAAGAAGAGGTTGCTGGGGTTCATGGAGGGGAAGGTGGGTGGCTGCTCGAAGGCCCTGAGCCCGAGCACAGGACAGCAGAGCAGGACCTCGTCCAGGAAGCCCTCAGCCTCAGCGCGGTCCATCTC
>JBJTUJ010000026.1:0-3195 GCA_046080685.1 Cyanobium sp.
CGCCAGAGAGGCGGCGCCTTCAAACAGATCGGGGACGGCCGCCAGGCCGAGGCAGAGGGTGACGGCGCTGATCGCCAGCGTGAAGGGACCACTCCAGTTGCGCCGCTTGAGCACACCGCCACAGCGCCCGCACACGGGAGCCGACCGCGGCAGGACCTGCACCCGGAGGGGCAATCGTTCGCAGTAGGGACAGCGGAAACGGGGCATCGAACCGTGAACCCTGCGCGTCCCAGCATGACGGGTGAAGGGGCGCCGCGGGCGGCGGGGTCCAGTTGCGAAGATCGGACCTGTCACCTTCCCCTGCCGATGCCCCTCACCGCTCTGGTGCGCCAGCTCCAGCAGGTGCCGCTCACCGGCGAACTGGGCGCCCGCCTGCAGCGCAGCGAGCGGCTGCGGCTGGCTGGCGCCGGCCGGCCGGCCCGGGCCCTGGTCAGCAGCGCCCTGGCCGCGGCGGCGGGAGCTCCGCTGCTGGTGGTGGTGCCCACCCTGGAGGAGGCGGGCCGCTGGGCCGCCCTGCTGGAGCTGATGGGCTGGAGCAGCTGTCACCTCTATCCCACCAGCGAGGGCTCGCCCTACGAACCCTTCGATCCCACCAGCGAGATCACCTGGGGCCAGCTGCAGGTGCTCGGCGAACTGCTCGACGGCGGCGAGCGCTTCGCCATCGTGGCCACCGAGCGGGCCCTCCAGCCCCACCTGCCGCCGCCTGAGGCCCTGCGCTCCCGCTGCCTCAGCCTGCGCAAGGGCGACACGGTGAACCTGGAGGAGCTGGGCGAGACCCTGGCCCGGCTCGGCTACGAGCGGGTGCCCACGATCGAGCAGGAGGGCAGCTGGAGCCGGAGGGGCGACATCGTCGACGTGTTCCCGGTGAGCGCCGAACTGCCGGTGCGGCTGGAGTTCTTCGGGGAGGATCTGGAGAAACTGCGGGAGTTCGACCCCGCCACCCAGCGCTCCCTCGATCCGATCGAGGTGGTGCGCCTCACCCCCACCGGCCACGGCCCCCTGATCGCAGCGGCCCTGCGCGAGAGCCTCCCCGACGGCCTGGAGCGGTTGCTTGATCCCGAGGCCTTCAACCAGCTTCTCGACGGCGGCACCCCCGAGGGCCTCAGGCGGCTGCTGGGAAGCGCCTGGCAGCAGCCGGCCTCGCTGCTCGATTACCTGCCGCCCAGCACATTGATCGCCGTCGACGAACGGCGCCACTGCCTCTCGCACGGCCAGCAGTGGTTCGACCACGCCGACAGCCACCATGGCGACGTGATAGCCGAACGGGCCGCTGCCTCGGGCCTGACGCCGGCCGCGCTGGCCGAGCTGATGCCCCCCTCGCTGCACAGGCCCCCCGCCGAGGCCCTCGCCCAGACGGAGGCGTTCAGCGGCTTCGATCTGGCGGAGCTGCAGGAGAGCGACAACCATCCGAATGCCTTCGATCTGGCGTCGCGGCCCGTGCCCGCCCACCCCAACGCCTTCGGCCGGCTGGCGGGGCTGGTCAAGGGGTTCCAGGCCGAGAAGGCCAGGGTGTGGCTGCTCTCGGCCCAGCCCAGCCGCGCCGTGGCCCTGCTGGAGGAGCACGACGCGATCGCGCGCTTCGTGCCCAATCCGGCCGACTTCCCGGCCATCGACCGGCTGATCGAGCAGAACACGCCGGTGGCCCTCAAGCTCCGGGGCACCGCCGAGCTGGAGGGGCTGCAGCTGCCGGCCTGGAAGCTGGTGCTGATCACCGACCGGGAGTTCTTCGGCCAGCACGCCCTGGCCGCCACGGGCTACGTGCGCCGGCGCCGCAAGGCCGCCAGCCGCACGGTGGATCCGAACAAGATGCAGCCGGGCGACTTCGTGGTGCACCGGAACCACGGCATCGGCCGGTTCCTGCGGCTCGAGAAGCTGGCGATCAGCGGTGAGAGCCGCGACTACCTGGTGGTGCAGTACGCCGACGGCCTGCTGCGGGTGGCGGCCGACCAGCTCGGCAGCCTGGGTCGCTACCGGGCCACCGGGGAGCAGGCCCCCGAGCTCAACCGCATGGGCGGCACGGGCTGGAGCAAGGCAAAGGAACGGGCCCGCAAGGCCGTGCGCAAGGTGGCGCTCGATCTGGTGAAGCTCTACGCCGAACGGCACAAGTCGCCGGGCTTCAGCTTCCCCCCCGACGGGCCCTGGCAGAGCGAACTGGAGGACTCCTTCCCCTACGACCCCACGCCCGATCAGCTGAAGGCGATCGTGGAGGTGAAGCGCGACATGGAGAAGTCGCAGCCGATGGATCGGCTGGTCTGCGGCGACGTGGGCTTCGGCAAGACCGAGGTGGCGATCCGCGCCATCTTCAAGGCGGTCACAGCCGGCAGGCAGGTGGCGATGCTGGCGCCCACCACGGTGCTGGCGCAACAGCACTGGCGCTCCCTGAGCGAGCGCTTCGCTCCCTATCCGCTGAAGGTGTCGCTGCTCAACCGCTTCCGCACCGCCGCCGAGCGCAAGGTGATCCAGGACGGCCTGGCGGAGGGCACGGTGGACGTGGTGGTGGGCACCCACCAGCTGCTGGGCAAGAGCACGCGTTTCAAGGAACTGGGCCTGCTGGTAGTGGATGAGGAGCAGCGCTTCGGCGTGAACCAGAAGGAGAAGATCAAGGCGCTGCGAAAGGACGTGGACGTGCTCACCCTGAGCGCCACACCGATCCCCCGCACCCTCTACATGAGCCTGTCGGGCGTGCGGGAGATGAGCCTGATCACCACGCCGCCGCCGCTGCGCCGCCCGATCAAGACCCACCTGGCCGCCCGCGACGAGGAGGCGGTGCGCAGCGCCATCCGCCAGGAACTCGACCGCGGCGGGCAGGTGTTCTACGTGGTGCCGCGGGTGGAGGGGATCGAGGAGGTGGCCGGCCAGTTGCGGGAGATGCTGCCGGGCCTGAAGCTGCTGGTGGCCCACGGCCAGATGCCGGAAGGGGAGCTGGAGAGCGCGATGGTGGCCTTCAACGCCGGCGAGGCCGACGTGATGCTCTGCACCACGATCATCGAGAGCGGTCTCGACATTCCCCGCGTCAACACGATCCTGGTGGAGGATGCCCACCGCTTCGGCCTGGCCCAGCTGTACCAGCTGCGGGGCCGGGTGGGTCGCAGCGGCATCCAGGCCCACGCCTGGCTGTTCTATCCGGGCGATGCCTCCCTGAGCGATGCGGCCCGCCAGCGCCTGCGGGCGATCCAGGAGTTCGCCCAGCTCGGC
>JBJTUJ010000027.1:0-4139 GCA_046080685.1 Cyanobium sp.
ATCAGCAGGAAGATCACGCCGCAGATCACGGAGATCAGCACCCGCTGCAGCAACTTGCGGGGATTGCCGCTGCAGGCGTTGAACTGGGGGCCGGTGGCCACCGCTGGAATCAGGCGTTCCAGCTCACCGGGTCGCAGGGGAATCAGCATGGGGCCAGTGTCCCGCGCCCGGGGCTCAGAGCAAGCGCTCCAGCCCGTACACCAGCCCCTCCAGCTGGCGCACCCGCCGCACGGTGTGAAGCACGCCCGGCATGTAGGCGGCGCGGTCGATCGTGTCGTGACGCAGGGTGTAGGTCTCGCCGGCGGATCCGAACAGCACCTCCTGGTGGGCCACCAGCCCTGGCAGGCGGATCGAATGGAGCCGCAGACCGCTGGGCCGCAGGCCACCGCGGCAGCCCGCCAGCGTTTCGTGCTCCTCCACCTGGGGTGGATTGAAGCCCTTGCCCAGCTCCTCCATCAGTTCGGCGGTCTTGAGGCAGGTGCCGCTCGGGGCATCGACCTTGCGGTTGTGGTGCAGCTCGGTGAGTTCGGCGTAGTCGTAGAAGCGGGCGGCGGCGGCGGCGGCCTGCTGCAGCAGCACCATCCCCACCGAGAAGTTGGGGATGACAGCCCCGCCCACGCCGGCCTTGGCGGCGAAGGTGGCCAGATCCTCCAGCTGGCCCGGGGAGAGACCGGTGGTGCCGATCACCGGATGCACCCCGTAGGCGATCGCCGCCCGGGTGTGCTCGTAAACCACCGACGGATGGGTGAAATCCACCAGCACGGCGCCGCCGCCGGGACCGGCATGGCGCACCGCCTGGCTGGCCTGACAGAGGGTGCCCTCGAAATCGGCGGTGATCGCCACCTCCAGTTCCCCGAGCCCCAGCTCCAGCCCCACATCGGCGCCCTCCTTGCCCGCGGTGGTGTCGATCGCGCCCACCAGGGTGCAGTCGGCCGCATCCCGCACCGCCTTCACCACCTCGGCGCCCATCCGGCCCAGGGCGCCCGCCACCACAACGGGGATCGCGGGCGCGGAGGCGAGGGGGGAGGGGGAGCTCGTCATGGCAGGGCAGCGGCCACAGGGAGTGCAGGCGAGCCTATGGGGCGGCGCTGCTGGGTTACGGCCGTGTGGCCTCCTCGCCACCGGCGCTCCTGTAACGCCTTCTCAGCGCCGCTCACACAGGCCGGTGCCGCTGCGTAGGCTCCTTCACATTGCTCAACCGTCGACACGCATGTTCACGCAGGTCCGCTCCGCCAACCGCCGGGTCAGCCCTGCGAGCCGCGACGGCCGCCCCGTGATGAAGGCGGTGTACGTGGTGCTCGAGCCCCAGTACCAGAACGCCCTCACCACCGCCGCCACGGCGATCAACGAGCAGAACGGCGCCCTGGCGATCGACCTGAGCGGCTACCTGATCGAGGAGCTGCGCGATCCCGCCAACTACGCCGACTTCTGCGCCGACGTGGCCGCAGCCGACGTGTTCATCGCCTCGTTGATCTTCATCGAGGACCTGGCCCAAAAGGTGGTGGAGGCCGTCGCTCCCCACCGCGATCGCCTCAAGGCGGCGGTGGTGTTCCCCTCCATGCCGGAGGTGATGCGGCTGAACAAGCTGGGCACCTTCTCGATGGCCCAGCTCGGGCAGAGCAAGAGCGCCATCTCCCAGTTCATGAAGAAGCGCAAGGAGAAGGGCGGTTCCGCGGGCTTCCAGGACGCGATGCTCAAGCTGCTCAACACCCTGCCCACGGTTCTTAAGTATCTCCCGGTGGAGAAGGCGCAGGACGCCCGCTCCTTCATGCTCAGTTTCCAGTACTGGCTCGGCGGCACGCCCGACAACCTCAGGAATTTCCTGCTGATGCTGGCCGACAAGTACGTCTTCCCTCGCGGGGAGGTGGACCGGCCCGACCTGCTGGTGGCCGATCCGGTGGTGTTCCCCGATCTGGGCATCTGGCATCCCCTGGCGCCCGGGATGTTCGAAGACCTGAAGGAATACCTCAACTGGAGCGCCAGCCGCTCCGACCTCAGCGAGAAGGCCCGCAAGGGCCCGGTGATCGGTCTTGTGCTGCAGCGCAGCCACATCGTCACCGGCGATGAGGCCCACTACGTGGCTGTGATCCAGGAAATGGAGTATCGCGGCGCCACGGTGATCCCGGTGTTCTGCGGCGGTCTCGACTTCTCCAAGCCCGTCAACCAGTTCTTCTACGACCCGCTCAACCCCGAGCAGCCGATCGTCGACGGGGTGGTGAGCCTCACCGGATTCGCCCTGGTGGGCGGCCCGGCCCGGCAGGACCACCCCAAGGCGATCGATGCCCTGAAGCGACTCAACGTCCCTTACATGGTGGCCCTGCCCCTGGTGTTCCAGACCACCCAGGAATGGGAGGAGAGCGACCTGGGGCTGCATCCGGTGCAGGTGGCGCTGCAGATCGCGATTCCGGAACTCGACGGAGCCATCGAGCCGATTGTGCTGAGCGGCCGCGATGACGCCACCGGCAAGGCCCACACCCTGCAGGACCGGGTGGATGCGATCGCCGAGCGGGCGATCCGCTGGGCCTCGCTGCGGATCAAGCCCCGCGCCGAGAAGAAGCTGGCGATCACGGTGTTCAGCTTCCCGCCCGACAAGGGCAACGTGGGCACCGCCGCCTACCTGGATGTGTTCGGCTCGATCTTCCGGGTGCTGGAGGAGATGAAGGCCAAGGGCTACTCGGTCAGCGAGATGCCCCGCACGCCCAAGGCCTTGATGGAGGCCGTGCTCAAGGATCCGGAAGCCCTCGAGGGTTCGCCGGAGCTGGCGATCGCCCACCGCATGAGCGTGGCGGAGTACGAGCGCCTCACCCCCTACTCCGAGCGGCTGGAGGAGAACTGGGGCAAGCCCCCGGGCAACCTCAACTCCGACGGCACGAACCTGCTGATCTACGGCCGCCACTTCGGCAACGTGTTCGTGGGGGTGCAGCCCACCTTCGGCTACGAGGGCGATCCGATGCGGCTGCTCTACTCCCGCAGCGCCAGCCCCCATCACGGCTTCGCCGCCTACTACACCTACCTGGAGAAGGTGTGGCAGGCCGATTCGGTGCTGCATTTCGGCACCCACGGCTCGCTGGAATTCATGCCGGGCAAGCAGATGGGCATGAGCGAAACCTGCTACCCCGATTCGCTGATCGGCGCCCTGCCGAACCTCTACTACTACGCCGCCAACAACCCGAGCGAGGCCACGATCGCCAAGCGGCGGGGCTATGCCTCCACCATCAGCTACCTCACCCCGCCGGCCGAGAACGCGGGGCTCTACAAGGGTCTCAAGGAGCTGGGCGAGCTGGTGGGCAGCTACCAGCAGCTGCGCGAGAGCTCCAGGGGCGTGCAGATCGTGAATGCGATCGTGGAAACGGCGCGCCAGTGCAACCTCGACAAGGATGTCGACCTCCCCGACGTCGACGCCTCCGAGATCAACCTCGATGCCCGAGATGGCGTGGTGGGGGCGGTGTACCGCCAGCTGATGGAGATCGAGAGCCGGCTGCTGCCCTGCGGCCTGCACACCATCGGCAAGCCGCCCACCGCCGAGGAGGCGATCGCCACCCTGGTGAACATCGCCGCCCTGGAGCGGGAGGACGAGGGTCTGCGTTCGCTGCCGGCGCTGCTGTCGGAAAGCCGGGGCCGCACCATCACCGAGGTGTACCGGGGTAACGATGAAGGCGTGCTGGCGGATGTGGAGCTCAACCGGGTGATCACCGAAACATGCCGTGCCGCCGTCGGCGCCATGGTGCGGGAGGTCACCGGCGTCGATGGCCGCGTCACCCTGCGGCGCAACTTCGGCTGGTTCTTCGACCTGCTGGAGCGCTTCGGCTATCGGCTGCCCTCCCCCTGGCTGAGCGCCTGCCGCCAGGCCGGGTTCCCCGATGTGGATGTCGCCGAGCTGGACCGCACCTTCGCCTACCTGCGCTTCTGCCTGGAGCAGATCTGCGCCGACATGGAGATGGAGAGCCTGCTGCGGGCCCTCGACGGCGAATACGTGTTGCCCGGGCCCGGCGGAGATCCGATCCGCAACCCCGGCGTCCTCCCCAGCGGCAAGAACATCCACGCCCTCGATCCCCATGCCATCCCCACCCGGGCGGCCATCGCCGCCGCCAAGTTGGTGGTCGACCGGCTGATCGAACGCCAGCGGGCCGAGCAGGGCA
>JBJTUJ010000028.1:0-4544 GCA_046080685.1 Cyanobium sp.
CCCAGGGCACCTTCACCCTCGGACAGCACGGCTTCGCCAGTCAGCTGCCCTGGCAGATGAAGGCTCTGGCCGATGGCATCGATCTGCTGGTGCGACCCACCGGCCCGGTGCGGCTGGTGGATGAGGCGGCGGGCGCCACCCTCGAACTGCAGCTCAGCCACCCCTTCGATCTGGTGGTGCTCTGGAGCGAACCGCCCCGGCCGATGGTTTGCTTCGAACCCTAGAGCGGTCCGCGCCAGGCGCTGCTGAGCGGGGAGTGCAGGATCGAGCAGGCACCGGGGGCGAGCACGGTGCTGAACACCCGCTATGCGCTCACCCTCCACTGACGGCGGGCGCGACATCTGCGCGATCAGATGATCGTGCCGTCGGCCAGGGTGGCGTTCTTCTCGATCACCACAATGCCATCGCGGATCGTGAAGCCCAGGGCACTGCGATCCGCCTCCTGCACGTGATCCTTGTTGATCACCTGCACGTCGCAGCCGATCCGCACATTTTTGTCCAGGATGGCGTTGGCCACATGGGCGCCCCGGCCGATCCCCAGCGGCACGCCTCCCTGGGCGCGCAGGGCTGCACGCTGGCGTTCCGACTCGGAACTGTCGGCACCCATCACCAGGGTGTCCTTCAGCACCACGCCCTCCTCAACCCGCAGACGCAATCCGAGCACGCAGTGGTCGACGACACAGCGATCGAGCCGGCAGCCTTCGCTGACGATCGAGCGGCGAATCTGGGCATCATGGATCTGGCTGGGCGGTAGATAGCGCGAGCGGGTGTAGATCGGCGCGGCTTCCGCAAAGAAGCTGAACGCAGGCTGATCATCGGCCAGGGCCAGGTTGGCCTCGTAGAACGCCTTGATCGTGCCGATGTCCTCCCAGTAGCCATCGAACAGATGGCTCTGCAGGCGCAGGCCGCTGGCCAGCGCGGTGGGAATGATGTCCTTGCCGAAGTCGGTCGCTTCCGGATGGCTGCTGAGCAGGTCGAACAGCGTGGTCCGCTCGAACACATAGATCCCCATCGACGCCAGAAACGGCCGACGCTGCGCCTCATCAGCGGCCAGCCCGAGAGCAGCGGTATCCACACGCATGGCCTCCAGGGCCTCGCCCCGGGGCTTCTCGTGGAACTCCTGAATGCGGCCATCGCCATCGGTGCGCATCAGCCCGAAGCCCTGGGCCATCGCCGCATCCACCGGCAGCGCCCCCACCGTGAGCGCCGCGCCGCTGGCCCGGTGGGCCTCGATGAAGGCGGCGTAATCCATGCGGTAGAGCTGATCGCCCGAAAGGATCAGCAGCTGATCCACATCCCAGGCCTCGAACAGCTCGCGGTACTGGCGCACCGCATCGGCCGTGCCCTGGAACCAGCTGGGGCTGTCGGGCGTCTGCTGGGCCGCCAGCACCTCCACGAAGCCGCCGCTGAACGACGAGGAGAGGTTGTAGGTGAGGCTGATGTGGCGATTGAGCGACTGACTGTTGAACTGCGTCAGCGCATAGATCTGGTTGATGCCGGAGTTGATGCAGTTGCTGATCGGAATATCGATCAGGCGGTAGTTGCCGCCCAGGGGCACGGCCGGCTTGGCACGGGTGAGGGTGAGGGGTTGCAGACGGGTGCCGGCGCCGCCGGCGAGGATGATGGCCAGAACACGCTTCACGCGCAGATCTCTCGCTTCAGATGAACGTACAGCTGACCCGGCTCGCGGTAGCTTTTCGGCAGGCAGTGGTGCAGGCTGCGCAGGCGATCCCAGCAAAGGCTCCGCTGGATCTGCGCCAGGGATTTCCCTTCACGGATCAGGATCCGCATGGCCTTGCAGTACAGCGGATAACTGGCCTCGAGCGCGCCGATGCTGATCCTGGGAGTGGACGCGGCCTGACCCATCCGAGTCACCGGGCGAAGGAATCACGACATTCCGATGGCCCCATCCGTGGGCGAAACCCCCATTTGGGGTGAATCAGCAGCCGGGAACGCCCTGTGCATCACTCCATCGTCGTGGACGCGGCACTGGATGAGGGGTTGGCGGATCGGAAGCATCAAGGGCGAACCCATCCCTCACCCCTGAATGGGGACAATCAGCCCAGACGTGATCCCGACCACGCGCCGGGGCACAGAGGGTCGGTAAGGTGAGAACTCTGTCACCTGGGTGGATGGAGAGCTGCCACTATCACAATGAGCGCCCTCAGCTGATCATTCTGCGCTGCATCGGGGGGTGTGGCTTTTTTCTGGAGAAGGTGATTTTCCCGTGGGAGTCCTGGTGTTTTGATAGCCCACCGGACAGTCGCGTGGAGATCTGGACCTATGGAGTTTCCGGTGTGGAGCTCCTCGATGCCATGACCACTGAGCTGCTGCGCGTGCCGCCGCCGAACGATCCCGAACCTGGACTGGAGCCGCAACGACCGGGCCATGCACGCTTCTCAGGGAGAGGTCTTCAGGCCGATGGCGCCGGATCGCCATCCACAGAGATCGCTGTGCCCTGCTGAAAACTGCGGGACAGCGATCTTTTCTTGGCTCAGAGGTGTGCTGACACCACCACCGCAAGCAAAATCGCCATCAGAACCACTTCGCTGATCAGTGTCTGCATGGCCTGCTCCCATTTCACTGTCGAATGCCAGCACCGACAGAAGAGCCCCCCATCGGGGGGCAATCACCCCGAATGGGGACTTGGCCAGGCCGAGGCCTTCTGGGCCAGGCTAAGCAAACCCGGTCTCGCGCCGGACCCTGAAACCCCTCCCATGGCCACGTACAAGGTCACCCTCATCAATGCCAACGAGGGTCTGAACCGCACCATCGAGTGCGCCGACGACCAGTCGATCTTTGATGCTGCGGCCGATCAGGATATTGATCTGCCGGTATCCTGCAGGGCGGGGTCCTGTTCGTCCTGCGCCGGCAAGCTGATCAGCGGCAGCGTCAATCAGGAAGATCAGGCCTTTCTCGATGAAGACCAGATCGCGGCCGGCTTCGTGCTGACCTGTGTGGCCATCCCCACCTCCGACTGCACGGTGGAGACCCACGCCGAGGAGGCTCTCTACTGAGGGCCATTGGCCTTCAGAAGCCAGCTCGTCACCACGATGCCACAAATGGCGAGCGCCGCCATGGGGAAAAAAGCATAGATGTAGCTGCCAAACAGATCACGCAGCTGCCCTGCCACGAGTGTTCCAAGCAAAGCGCCGACACCATAGGCAGTGAAGACCATTCCGTAATTCATGGCGTAATCTTTGGGATCAAAAAGCTTCAGCGTGGCCGTTGGTGCAAGCGCCAGCCACCCCCCCCCAGACAAAACCAGAACAGGCTGAAGGCAATCAGGTAAGTTGCCACATCTCCTGGTTTGACATGCACCATCAGGGTGCACGCCACCAGGATCAGCACATAAGACGCGATGGCGACAGATTGGGAGCGATAGCGATCGGTGAGCCAACCAAACAAAGGCCGACTCAGTCCGTTGAACAGGGCGTTGCAGCGCCACACTGCGTGCTGCAACGCCAGGTGACATCTGGATGATTTCCTCGCCCACGGGCCCGGAGATGCCGATGGCACTCAAGCCCACGCAGGCCGCCAGGCCGTAGCCCATCCAAAGCCCATAGAAGCTGCGGCTGCGCAGCAGTTGGCGGAGCGCTGTGGGATTCTCGATCGCGTCAGCCCCTGGGCCAGGCGGCACCTGAGTGGCCTTGGCTGAACCAGCACTTCTGGGAATCCAGGCTGCGGGGGGCAGCCGGAGGGTTGAGGCAATGGCGACGATCACCACCCCGAACACCACGGCCAGCACTGCCATAGGCACGCCATAGGCCAAGCCAACACCCGCCCCATTGATGACTCCGTAGCTGAGGGTGATGGTGGCAATGTGGTGGGAAAAGCTGGCCAGGAGATAACCGCAACCCACCACCACACCTCCCAGTGCCGCAATGCGGCGCGGCCCGAGCTTCAATATGTAGAAGCCGGCGATAGGCATCAACGTGGCGTAACACACGAGTGCCACGGTGTAGGGCAGGAGACTTTCCGTGGCACCAATGGCCAACTCCGCTTCCAGCGGTCGACGAAACACGCTCCAGGTGCACACCGTGCCCAGGCAGAGCAAGAGCGCCATGCCCAGGGGGATGAGCAACCAGCGGCCACGAGCTGCCGGCAGACCAAACAGCTGAATCTTTGCTGGATCCGGAGAGTTCATCCTGCTTCATTCATCAGGAGCATTGGCCGCATGGGGGCCTGGTTGAATCACCAGAACGATTGTACTGCTTTTGAACAATCGATGAGATTGATGCGGTGACGACACAGGAAGACTATCCGTAGAAACCATTACATGAATAGATTTGCACGCATCCCTTGCCCATCGATCCAAAGAAAAACCCCCTCGCCGAAGCGAGGGGGTGAACCCGGCCGCAGCCGGTGGGGGGATTCCAGGAGCTGATGATCAGCCGATCGCCGGGGCGATCAGAGCCACAGGGGTGGCTTCGGCAGCGGCCAGGTCGAGGGGGAAGTTGTGAGCGTTGCGCTCGTGCATCACTTCCATGCCCAGACCCGCACGGTTCAGCACATCGGCCCAGGTGTTCACCACACGGCCCTGG
>JBJTUJ010000029.1:0-3230 GCA_046080685.1 Cyanobium sp.
ACGTTGGGCGTGCTGCGCACGGCCATCATCGTGTCCTCGTCGAGGATCATGCGCACCAGCACATAGCCGGGGAACACCTTCTCCTCGATCGACTGGCGGCTGCCGTCTTTCTTGAGCTTCACCCCCGGCGTCTGGGGGATCTCAATCTCGAGGATGCGGTTGTCGACCCCCAGGGTGACGGCCCGCTGCTCAAGGGTGGCCTTCACCTTCTTCTCACAGCTTGAAGCCACCTGCACGGCGTACCAGCGCGCCACCTGGGGCTTCTCGGCACCCGGCTGCTCCCCTTCGGGGCCGACGACAACCTCACCGGCAGGTAGGCCCTCATCACCGGCTGTCGCGGCCTCGTGGGAAGACACGGCCTCACCGGCGGGAACCAGGGCATCGGCGGACAGCTCGTTCGCCGACGGCAGGTCAAGCACGTTGGGTTGGTCGTGATCGATCTCGGACACGGCACTCACGGGGGAGGACATCAGCGGAACACCTGCAGCGACAGCCAGTTGTAAAAACGATCGATCGCGGCGATCGCCGCGGCCGACAGGCCGACCATCAGGATCACCGCCACCGATTCGCTGAACAGCTGCTGACGGCTGGGCCACACCACCTTGCGCAGCTCGTCCATCGTGGCGGCGATGAAACCGCCCTCCGGCTCCGGGCCGACGGGCGGCTCGGCGACAGTGGGCTGCCCGGGGGCCGGCTCGGGCCGTTCATCGGCACGGCTGGGAGGGGGGGTGGTGGCTGGATCCACAGGGGGGGAGACGCTGGGATGCGTCGTCACGCATCGCAAACGACCACCCTACCGGACGTGCCCCCCGTCCTCGGCTGGAAGCGCGCCGAAGCGCAGCGGCGCCCCCTCCTCCCCGCCGGACTCCACCCGCACCCCCCGGGCGCCGCGGAAATGCTCCGCCAACAGCTCGGTGGCCAGGGGGTTCTCGATCCGGCGACGCAGCACCCGCCGCAGGGGCCGGGCGCCGTATTCGGGCTCGTAACCCTGGCGGGCCAGCAGGGCCACCACCTCCTCGTCCACCTCCAGGGACAGCTGCTGCTCCCGCAGCAGGCCGGCCAGCTCGGCCAGCTGCAGGAGCACGATCCGCTGCAGGTCGGCGGGGCCGAGGGGCCGGAAGCGGATCACCTCGTCGATGCGGTTGAGGAACTCCGGGCGGAACTGGCGGGCCAGCGCCTCGTCGACGGCAAGTTCGAGCCGTCGGTCGGCCTCCGGATCCGCCTCACCCTCCGCTCCGGCGCCGCGGGCCCGCTCCAGGATCGCCCGGCTGGCCAGGTTGCTGGTCATGATCACCACCGTGTGGCGGAAGTCAACGGTGCGGCCCTGGCTGTCGGTGAGGCGGCCGTCGTCGAGCACCTGCAGCAGCAGGTTGAACACCTCGGGGTGGGCCTTCTCCACCTCGTCGAGCAGCAGCACGGCATAGGGCCGGCGCCGCACCGCCTCCGTGAGCTGGCCCCCCTCCTCGTAACCCACGTAGCCGGGGGGCGCCCCCACCAGCCGGGCCACGGCGTTGCGCTCCATGAATTCGCTCATGTCGAGACGCACCAGCGCCTCCTCCTCGTCGAACAGGGCGGCGGCGAGGGCCTTGGCGAGTTCGGTCTTGCCCACGCCGGTGGGGCCGAGGAACAGGAACGAGCCCACCGGCCGGGTGGGCGACTGCATGCCGGCCCGGGCCCGCCGGATCGCCGCGGCCACCGCCGCCACCGCCTCGGGCTGGCCGATCACCCGCTGCCCCAGCCGCTGTTCGAGCTCCAGCAGCTTCTGGCGCTCGCCGGCCAGCAGCCGCTGCACCGGGATGCCGGTCCAGCGGGCCACCACATCGGCGATGTCGCCCTCCTCCACCTGCTCGCGCAGCAGGGGATCCCCCTGCAGCTCGGCCTCCAGGGCCGCCCGCCGCTGCTGCACGCCATGGAGCGCGTCGTGGCGGAGCCGGGCCGCCTCCTCGTATTCGCCATCGCGCTCCGCCTCGGCGATGGCATGGCGCAGATCCTCGTCCTGCTGCAGCAGCTCCCGCAGTTCCGCCAGCCGCTCCCGCTCCTCCGCCCAGCGGCGGTGCAGGGCCTCAAGGGTCTCGTGGGCCCGGCGGCGCTGCTCCTGCCGCTCCAGCCGCTCCTCCAGGGGCGCCGTTTCCGCCGCCAGCAGGGCCAGTTCCACCCGCCGCAGTTCGGCCTCGGCCTCCTCCACCACCCGCGGCTTGGAGGTCACCTCCATCTTCAGCTGGGCGGCGGCCTCATCCACCAGGTCGATGGCGGAATCCGGCAGGCTGCGGTCGGCGATGTAGCGGTCGGCCAGGCGGGTGGCGGCCACGAGGGCGCCATCGGTGATCGGAACCCCGTGGTGGAGCTCGTAGCGCTCCCGCAGACCCCGCAGGATCTGCAGGCAGGTGTCGCGGTCGGGCTCCCGGATCACCACCTGCTGGAAGCGGCGATCGAGCGCCGGATCCTTCTCGATCGTGCGCCGGTAGTCCTCGGGCGTGGTGGCGCCGATGCAGCGGAGATCGCCCCGGGCCAGAGCGGGTTTGAGGATGCTGCCGGCATCGGCGCTGGAGCGGTCGGAGCTGGCCACCGCGTGCAGCTCATCGATGAACAGCACCACGCCGCCGCCGCCTGTGGCGTCGGCTTCGCGCACCTCCGCCAGCACGCTGCGCAGGCGTTCCTCGAACTGACCGCGGAACTTGGCCCCGGCGATCAGGGCGCCCAGATCCAGGGCCACCAGCCGCAGGTTGCGCAGGGAATCCGGCACCTCGCCGGCCACGATGCGCTGGGCCAGCGACTCGGCCACCGCCGTCTTGCCCACGCCGGGTTCGCCGATCAGCACGGGGTTGTTCTTGCTGCGCCGGGAGAGCACCTGGATCAGCCGGCGGATCTCCGTGTCGCGGCCGATCACCGGATCCAGCTCCCCGGCCCGGGCGGCGGCGGTGAGATCGCGGCCGTAGCGCTCGAGGGCTCCGGCCTCCGGGGCATCCGCAGGCTCCAGGCGCAGGCCGTTCGCCTCTGTCGCCCCCGCCCCGGCGCCGCCCCCTGGCGGCGCCGGGGCCGAGCGGTCGGTGTCGATCCAGTCGTCGCCCCGGCGGCTGGGCAGGGGCGGCAGGGATGAGGCAGCCGGCGGCGGCGCCGAGGCGGGCATCGAGGTGGGCATCGACGCGGGCGTTGGTGGGAGCGGCGCCTCCTGCGGGGGGGCGGCACGGCGTGGGGCAGCGGCGGGCCTGAGCTGCCGCAGCAGCAGGTCC
>JBJTUJ010000030.1:0-6836 GCA_046080685.1 Cyanobium sp.
GCGGCAGTTCATCTCCCCCTTGCCGGCGAGGGAAGCCCGCTTCTGGGCGTTGAAGGCGGTGGCGTCGTCCTTGAACTCCACCGCCACCCGGTCGGGATGGTCGGTGGCGTACACCCGTTTCGCCTTGCCTTCATGCAGCAGCGATCCGAGGAAGGGAGGGGTCATGGCCAGAGAGCGGGCGAAGGGGTGGACAAAGGAAAAGCAGGCGCGGGCGGAGCGCCTGTGGCCGGAGGCAAAGCATCGACCGCCTCCCCCGCTGCGGGAACGCCCTGGGTGGGGGCCGAGGTAATGGGATCGGGCAGGTCGGCGGCATGGCCGCCCGGCGCGCGCGGCGAGCGCAGGCGCCCTTCGAGCTCACGGGCCCGGGCGGCGGCCGCCGGATCCCCCTGGCGCAACAGCCATTCGCCATAGGCGTCATCGAGGCGGGGAGCCAGCCGAAGCCGGCGCTCCCGGGCCCGGGCCACCGGCAGGCCCAGCTGGTCATCGAGGAGATCGTTGACCAGCCCCCAGGCGGCGAGGGCGGCGGCCTGATCGAGGGCCTGCTCCAGCAGCGCCTCCCGCTGCTCCAGGGAAAGCTCGCTCCCCCATCCGGCGGCAAGCCGCAGCCGCTCCGCCCCCGGCAGTCCCGGCTGGCGGGAGGAGAGCAGCACCTGGGCAGCCTCGCGGGTCAGCCCCCTGGCCGCCAGGTGTTCGGCCAGCTCATCGAGGGCGGACCGGGTGGGCACGGTGCCATCGTCGCGCCGGCGCATGGGCAGGGCCACCGTGTCAAGGCTGCGGCCGGGCCCCACGGCCACGGCCAGGCGGTCCAGCGCCAGGGAGGCCCGCCGGTGGTCGAGGGCGGCACTGGCGGCCCGCCACTGCACCACCAGCCACTGGATCCGATCCGGGCCAGGGGCGGGGCCGATGCGATCGAGAACCGTCAGGGCACCCTCGGGAGCAAGGCAGCCGAGCAGGGCTTCGGCATTGGCCAGCACCACCGCCAGGGGCTGGGGGGCCGGGTGGATGGCCAGCAGCCGCGCCTGGAGTTCGCGGAGCCGATCGCGCCGGTCCTCGGCCACGGTCTGGCGGCAGAGGGTGTAGAGGCCTTCGAGATCGGCCTGCTTCAGCGCCTTGGCGAAGTCGGCGTCGTCCAGGAACGGGGGCGCCCCGGGGGCGGCCCCCGACACCGCCGGGAGCAGACTTGGGCCGGCAACCGACGCCGGAGGTGGGCCGGCCGGCGTGGCGGTGGCAGGAGGAACCACCGGCCCTGCGGGGGCTGCGGCCGGCGTCAGGGCCCGCACCGCCGGCGACGGGACCGAGGCCAGCAGCACCGCCACCACGGGCGCCAGCACGGCCACGCCGGAGCACAGGCGGCGATGCCCGGGCGGATGGCAGCGCGCAGCGGCGGGCGGAGGGGCGTTCACGGGGTGGCGCTCACGGGATCGCGCGGGAAAGGGACGAAGACGGCCCATCGGAGCGGCCCGCTGTCAAGGACAATGGCGGCAACCGGAGCTCCGCGACAACCTACCGGCGCTCCCGTCCAGCGCCCCTCTCGCCCCAGCGACCCTTAGCGCCACCCCCCTAGCGCCCATGACCGCCTCCGCCCCTCACCCCGCCCTGGCCCCCGGTCCCCGCAGGGTGCTGGTGGTGGGAGGCGGCGGCCGCGAGAACAGCCTGGCCTGGGCCCTGGCCCGCTGTCCCGGGGTGGAGGGGGTGTGGGTGGCCCCGGGCAATGGCGGCACCGCCGCGCTGGCGGGCTGTGAGCCGCTGGCGATCGCCGAGACCGATGGCGACGCCCTGCTCGCGGCCTGCCGCAGCCGGGAGGTGGATCTGGTGGTGGTCGGGCCGGAGGCGCCCCTGGCCGCCGGCCTGGCCGACCGGCTGCGGGCCGCCGGGCTGCCGGTCTTCGGCCCCGGCGCCGATGGTGCGCAGCTGGAGGCCAGCAAACAGTGGGCCAAGACGCTGATGCGCGAGGCCGGCATCCCCACGGCGGGCTTCTGGCCCGCTACAACCCGGGAGCAGGCCCTGGCGGCGCTCGAGCAGCAGGGACGCCCCCTGGTGGTGAAGGCCGATGGCCTGGCCGCCGGCAAGGGGGTGACCGTGGCCGAGACCATGGCCGAGGCCCGGGCGGCGATCGAGGAGATCTTCTCCGGCCGCTTCGGCGCTGGCGAAGGGGCGGCGCTGGTGCTGGAGGAGCGCACCGAGGGCCCGGAGGTGTCGGTGTTCGCCCTCACCGACGGGCAGCGGATGGTGCTGCTCCCCCCCGCCCAGGACCACAAACGCATCGGCGAGGGCGACACGGGTCCCAACACCGGCGGGATGGGCGCCTACGCCCCGGCGCCCCTGCTGGATGCGGCCGGCCTGGAAGCCGTGCGCCGCCAGGTGCTGGAACCCACCCTGACGGCTCTGCAGGCCCGGGGCATCGACTACCGCGGCGTGATCTACGCCGGCCTGATGCTCACGCCAACGGGCCCAAGCGTGATCGAATTCAACTGCCGCTTCGGCGACCCGGAGTGCGAAACCCTGATGCCCCTGCTGGGGTCTGAGCTGGCCCAGGTCCTGCTGGCCTGTGCCACCGGCCGCCTGGATGCGGCCCCGGCCCTCACCATCGCCGAGCGCTGCAGCGCCTGCGTGATCGCCGCCGCAGCGGGCTACCCGGGCGAGATCCGGCGGGGCGACGTGATCGAGGGGGATCTGGCCACCGGCGACAGCCTGCAGTTGTTCCATGCCGGCACCCGCCGCGGGGAGGACGGCCGCTGCCTCACCGCCGGCGGTCGGGTGCTGGCGGTGGTGGCCCAGGCGGAGGATTTCGATGCCGCCTTCGAGCGGGTCTACCGGGGGCTGGAGCAGGTGCGCTTCGACGGCATGACCTTGCGCCGCGACATCGGCCATCAGGTGCGCACGCGGTGACCGACACCCCATCCCCCTCTCCCTCAGCCCTGCCGCTGCCGGGTGCCGCGGCCACCGCCAGGGCCGCCGCCGCCGACTGGCAGCGCCTCCTGGCGCGCTGGTGGGCCGAGTTCAGCCTGCAGACCAAACTGCTGGCCGTCGCCACCCTTGTGGTGAGCCTGCTGATGACGGGCATCACCTTCTTCGCCCTCAACGGCATCCAGCAAGACGCCCGCATGAGCGACACCCGCTATGCGCGCGACCTCGGGCTGCTGCTGTCAGCCAACGTCACGCCACTGGTGGCCCAGGGCAACGACCGGGAGCTGGCGGCCGTGGCCGAGCGCTTCTGGCGCTCGAGCCGCAGCCTGCGCTTCATCGTTTTCGCCGATGCCGACGGCGTTATCTACCTCGGCATCCCGATGGGCAACGGCAGCACCGGCAGACCCGGGGAGGAACTGCTGAGCCGCCGCCTGGAGCTGCCCGCCGATCTGCAGCGCCGGCCCGACAACCCCCTGATCCGCCAGCACCTCACCCCCGACGGGCAGGTCACCGATGTGTTCGTGCCGATGGTGGCCGACGATCGCTACCTGGGCGTGGTGGCCCTGGGCATCAACCCGAACGAAACCCTGCTGGCCAGCGCCGCGCTCACCCGCGAGGTGACAGTGGCTGTGTTCATCTCGATCTGGGTGCTGGTGATCCTGGGGTCGGTGTTCAACGCCCTCACGATCACCCGGCCGGTGAAGGAGCTGCTGCGGGGGGTGCGCTCGATCGCAGGCGGCGATTTCGCCGCCCGCATCGCCCTGCCGGTGGGCGGCGAACTGGGGGAGCTGCTGGAAGGGTTCAACACCATGGCCTCCCAGCTGGAGGTCTACAAGGCGGCCAACATCGAGGAGCTGCGGGCCGAGCAGGGGAAGCAGCAGTCATTGATCGCCACCATGGCCGATGGGGCGGTGCTGCTCGACGAGGAGGGCCGGATCGTGCTGGCCAACCCCACCGCCCGGCGCCTGTTCCGCTGGGAGGGCCGCCAGTTGGAGGGCAGCGACCTGGAGGACGAACTCCCCGACCGCCTGGCGATGGAACTTCACAGTCCCCTCGCCAGCCTGGTGTGCAGCGACAAGGACAGCACCGATGTGCGCTGCAGCGTGGGGGAGCCGGCCCGCACCCTGCGCATCGTGCTCCAGTCGGTGCGAGATGCCAGCGGTGAAACCCTCAAGGGCATCGCCATGACGATCCAGGACCTCACCCGGGAGGTGGAGCTCAATGCGGCCCAGAGCCGTTTCATCAGCAACGTCTCCCACGAACTGCGCACGCCGCTGTTCAACATCAAGAGCTACGTGGAAACCCTGCACGATCTGGGCGACCAGCTCACCGAGCAGGAGAAGCAGGAGTTCCTGGGCGTCGCCAACGCCGAAACCGACCGGCTCACGCGCCTGGTGAACGACGTGCTCGATCTCTCCCGGCTGGAATCCGACCGGGTATGGCAGCTGGAGCCGCTGGAGGTGGCGCCGGCGATCGAGCAGACCCTGCGCACCTACCGCCTCAATGCCGAGGACCGGGGGGTCACCCTGGCGCTGGAGGCCGATCCCACCCTGCCCCGGGTGCTGGGCAACTGGGATCTGCTGCTGCAGGTCTTCGACAACCTGGTGGGCAATGCGCTCAAGTTCACCAAGCCCGGGGGGATGGTGAGACTCCGGGCCTACCCCTGGCCCGACTCCTGCCGACTTGAGCCAGGCAACGCCCCCGGCGACAACCCGACCTGCGCCCTCACCTCACCCCTGCCCCGCCTGCGAATCGAGATCGCCGACACCGGCTGCGGCATTTCCCCTTCCGACCAGGAGCGCATCTTCGAGCGCTTCTTCCGGGTGGAGAACGCCGTGCACACCGAGGCCGGCACGGGCCTGGGGCTCTCGATCGTGCGCGGCATCCTCGACAAGCACGGCACCCAGGCGCGCATGGCCAGCGAGGCCGGGGTGGGCACCACTTTCTGGTTCGACCTCCCCCTGGAGCAATCCGACGGCGACGAACTGCAGGTGCTGAGCGAGCGCCGCACCTACGAGCGCGAGGGGATCAGTCGCTGATCCCCCGCCTCACTCCCCTTCCACGCCCCGGACGATGCGCGAGAGCTCGCTGCGTTCGTCGGTGGTGACGCGGTGGGGCACGCCGCTGATGATCCGCTCGAAGTTGGAGAAGGAATCCTTGATCTCCGGCCCGTTGCTGGTGATCACGAACTCGCGGATGCCCTTGTCGTGCCAGGAGCCGCGCATCTTGAACACGTTCAGCGCCCGAGCCATCTCACCGCGGATCTCCACGTACTGCAGCAGCAGGATCGTGTCGGTGATCGTGGAGATGTGGGAGTCGGTGATCGAGTGGCTGCCCATGAACTCCTCGGAGGTGTTCGTGAAGAAGCCGGCGATCTCCTCCTGCTTGGCATAGCCGGTGACACCGATCACGAACTGGCGGAAGGCGTTGTGGCTCACCCCCCGCGCCAGGGCGGAGAGGGAGTCGATCGCCATGCGTGAGGGCTTGAACTGGCTGATCTCGGTCTTGATGATCTGCAGGTGATCCTCAAGGCCGGTGGACTCCGGATAGGCGCAGATGATCTTGAGCAGACCGTCCTGCTCCATCTGCTCGAAATCGATGCCCCAACTGGTGGCGTTGCGCAGCAGCTGGGCCCGCGACTCCTCATAGGCGAAGAGGATGGCACGCTCGCCGCTGCGGCAGGCATCCTCGATGAACTTGGACACCAGCAGCGTCTTGCCGGTGCCGGTGGCGCCGGTGGCCAGGATGATCGAATCCTTGAAGAAGCCGCCGCCGCACATCTCGTCGAGACGGGGAACACCGGAGCTGAGCCTCAGGTTCGAGGAGCGCTGGGTGAGACGCATGGCGCCGAGCGGGAAGATGCTGACGCCATGGCTGCCCATGGTGAAGGGGAACTCCCCCTTCATGTGGGTGGTGCCCCGCAGCTTGAGAATCTCCACGGTGCGCCGGCGCCGCTCGCCCTCCAGCACGTTGCGCAGGATCACCACGTTGTCGGAGACGAACTCCTCCACCCCGTAGCGGGCGATCGGCCCGTACTCGTCGATGCGCTCGGTGGTCATCAAGGTGGTGACGCCGATCTCCTTGAGCCGGGCGATCAGACGGAAGATCTCCCGCCGCACCACCGACACGGCGTCGTACTGCTGGAAGACGGCGGTGATCGAGTCGATCGCCACGCGGCGGGCCTTGTACTTGCGGATCGCGTAATTGATGCGCTCGATCAGGCCGGAGAGATCGAAGCTGCCGGCCACATCCTGCCCTTCCGGATCGGGGGAGGCATCAAGGATGAAGAGCTTGTCGTGCTCCACCATCTCCTGCAGGTTCCAGCCGAAACTGGCGGCGTTGCGCAGGATGTCGAGGGGAGATTCCTCGAAGGTGACGAAGATGCCCGGCTCGTTGAACTGGCGGATTCCATTGTAAAGAAAGTTCAGCGAGAACACCGTCTTGCCGGTGCCTGAGGTGCCGCTCAGCAGAGTGGAGCGACCGATCGGCAGGCCGCCGTGGCAGATGTCATCGAAGCCTTCGATGCCCGTCGGCAGCTTCTGCAGCTGCATCGGCGCGACGGCGGCGGGGATGCCGGGCTGGGGGCCGGAGGGGCTGGGGTCCTGCATCGCGGGTTCGTCAGCTGGGGAGGGAAAACGGGTGGGAGGAGGGAAGCGGCTGGTGGCTGGGTGAGCGGGGTGGCGTGACGCGCGGCCAGCTCCGGCTTCAGGATGGCGGACCGCCGCTTTCAGCGCCTGCGGCCCTAGGGACACCGGCCTTGAGGCTGCCCGCTTCGGCTTCGTCATCGGCCTGATCGCCGGCCTCAGCATCGTCGTCGAAGCCGAGGCTTTCCTCGTTGAGCTCGTCGTAGAGCAGGTCGAGGCCGATCAGCACCCGCTCGCGATCGGAGAGGTCGCCGAGGATCCGCCGCACCGGGGGCGGCAGGATCT
>JBJTUJ010000031.1:0-15305 GCA_046080685.1 Cyanobium sp.
GCCAGCATGGGCTCCTGCTCTCGGTGATCGGGAAGAGCGATGCTGTCGCTCGACCAATGGGCCGGGATGGAGACGACTTCCTCGTCGGAATAGCAGCAGCTGAATCGGGAACGGAATCCGGCCTCCTCAAGTTGCTGCCAATGCTGCAAACTTCGGGGCATGGGGCCGATGGCCAGGCGGGAGGTCAGGATCCAGCTGTAGGAGAGTGGGGGTTCCTCAGGGGAAGGAGAGAGGTGGGAAGGATCGCTGGGGGAGGGGGTGCGGCGGAAAGGAAGAATCAACGTCGACGCTCCGAACGAATGTGGTTGGCCTTGAGGCACCGCTTCCCTGCCTGAGGGCGACTCATTCGCTCCAGGGAATGCTGGAGGTTCTGAACCACCTTCTGGATCGAATCGGGGCGGCGCGCAGCCATGGTGAAGATGTCGCGTAAAGGTGTGGCCGAACCGAAAAGATGGCCTGCAGCTGTTGCCACGATCGCTTGGTTCATGACATGACTTGAAGGGAGCGCAAGAGCTTTGCTCGTCAGAGGCCAGGTGATTGCCATTGCGCTCCTGAGAGGATCGGGGTCAATGCGGAAAGAACGCTT
Organism: Cyanobium sp.; assembly: GCA_046080685.1. Classification (GTDB taxonomy): domain Bacteria; phylum Cyanobacteriota; class Cyanobacteriia; order PCC-6307; family Cyanobiaceae; genus Cyanobium. Next base: position 587 of record JBJTUJ010000031.1, read on the forward strand.
TTCCAGGTTGCGGCGGATGGTTCGGTTGCACTGGGTGCCTGCAGGCTGATCACCACACAGCCAAGGGTACGCGGGGGCCGCAAGCCGAACAGGGTGAACAACACCTCACGGGGTGGATTCAACCGCTGGCTCAGCAAGCCGGAGAGTTGCTCATTAGTGACGCCGAAAGGGTGGGGCAAGGTGGTGCCGGCAACAAGACAGGTCTGACGGGCACGTCCCCCCCTCACATCACCGAGGGCAATGGCAATACCCTGGCCTGCATCAGCCAGATACCTGTCCTGGAGCGACAGGACGGAAACATTCCTGGTGATGGCAGCCAGCTGGAAGGATTCCCAGCGGCGCATGGCCCCTTGGCGAAGCCGCAGCATCTGCCCATCCTCCAGGCGCCAGACAAGCTCATGGGAGAGAGCTCGTTCGGCGTTCCGCTCAACGGGCTCACCGTTCGCAGGTGAAGGACGAAGACCGCTCCGCTCAAGGGCAGCCTGGATGACGGTGGCCGAAGGGAGTGGGGTCGCCTGTGGCCAAGGAGGCAGGATCAGGGTGCGAAGGGTGGCCAGAGCGGTGAGGGCCGCAAGGCCAGCTAGCCAGGGGGTCAGCGGCAGCGGGGACAGATCAGGGCCAGTCTTGGCGTTGGGGCCGGCCTTGGGGGAAGTCGATGCCGTCATCGGTCGCTCTCCGGCAGCGGAGGCAGTTCGCGCTCAAGCAGGCGCATGTAGAACAGACCGAACACGAAGACCCCTAAACCGGAGAACACAAGCGAACCGGTTTCCTTGTGCCAGAAATCAAACGCGGGTGAACCGTGACCCTGCCCAGAGCTGGCGATCAATGCCAGAACGGCAACGCGGACCGTGTTCGCCAGCATGCCGATCAACGGGGCCGCTGCAAGAAGAAACGCACGGCTCCATGGGGAGCGGATGCGGAAAGCGAGTAGGAAGATGACGGCGACACAGAAGATCTGGGCCATCATGTCGAGGCCGTTGCAGGCCCCCATCACTTCCACACCTCCGCCGGGCAAAAGGATATCGCGACCCTTGACCAGGGTGGGGTAACCAAGTGATTCGACCCAGACCCCGGAAATGCGAGCGGTGAGCAGGCTGAGCTGCTTTTCCGGCAAGACTCTCATCAGCAGGGCAAACCCGGGCAGCAGCATCAAGCAGAGCAGGGCATCGCGGAAGCGCGAAATCATCTGCCGCACGGGAGCGCAGAGCAGCCCCAAGGCAAGACCGGCCAGGGGAGCCAGGGCGAACAGGATCCCCTCCCAGTGCATGACCGCGCTGGTTCGCAACACCACCCATGTCAACAGCGCCGTGCCAACCATCAGGCCGATGCGGCCTGGCTGGGGCGTGAGAGTCTCAAGCTGGTCTTCAATGCAGATCAACGCCCCCCCCCAGATGAGCAAGGCGAACACGGCATTGTTGGCAAGCTGGGAGGTCGTGAAGACCGTGATGCTCTGAATGGCCACCAAGGAGGCCACCAGCAACCACAGATTGCGATGGGTGGCGGGTGGAATGCGGGGGACATGGGCCGCCAGAGGCCCCGGCAGTCCATCGATCCAGTTGTTGATGCGGCTACGCAGCCTCATCTCCCCTCCTCGAGAGTCGGCGACAGAGGCTGCGGGGCAGGGGCTCTGGATTCTTTGGATTCCGGCAGATACTCCGGCACAAGTTGGCGAAGCAGGCGTGAAGTGGACTCATGATCCCATGAGCTCAGGGCCTGATCGAGGTCCGCCAGCAGGGTGTGGAACCACACCGGAGGGTGGGTGGGCTCATTCGCCCGAAGGATCAATGGATGGGCCGTTGGGACGGCATCACTGCTGATCAGCAGCTCTTCGTAGAGCTTCTCCCCAGGCCGGAGACCCGTGTAGTGGATGGCGATGTCCCCCTGGGGGTTGGCGGCATCGCGAACCCGCAGGCCTGACAGTTCGATCATCTGGCGCGCCAGATCGGCGATGCGGACAGGCTCACCCATGTCGAGCAGGAAAAGATCGCCGCCGGTGGCCATCCCGGTGGCCTGCAGCACCAGGGCCACCGCCTCCGGGATGGTCATGAAGTAGCGGGTGATCGCCGGATGGGTCACAGTGACCGGCCCTCCGGCCGCGATCTGCTGATGGAAGAGGGGGATAACCGAGCCGGAGGAGCCAAGCACGTTTCCGAAGCGCACCATCGAGAACACGGGCCCGCCGGAGCCCACCCCCACGGCGGCATCCTGGATCAGCAGCTCACAGACGCGCTTGCTGGCACCCATGGCGTTGGTGGGACGCACCGCCTTGTCGGTGCTGATCAGGGTGAGACGTTCCACGCCTGTGCGGCAGGCGGCCTGCAGCACCGCCCGGGTGGCATGGATGTTGTTGGCCACGCCGGCGCAGAGATTGGCCTCCACCATCGGCACGTGCTTGTATGCAGCGGCGTGGAAGATCGTCTGGATGCCGGCGACCCGGCAGATCGACTCCAGATGGGCCCCATCGGCCGCATCCCCGAGCACCGCCCGGAGCTCAACCGGACGCTCCGACCCCTCATTGAGCTCACGCAGTTCCCGCTCGATGCTGTACAAAGCGAACTCATTGCGCTCCTGCAGCACCAGCGTGCGGGCGCCCAGGGCCACCACCTGCCGGCACAGCTCACTGCCGATCGAGCCGCCGGCCCCTGTCACCAGAACCGCCTTGTCCCGCACGCTGGCCGAAAGCAGCAGAGGATCGGGTGTGGAAGGCTCCCGCCCCAGCAGATCCTCGATCGCCACCGGCTGCAGATCCGACAAGCTTCGCCGGCCACTGGCCAGCTGGCTGAGGGAAGGGATCGAGAGCACCCGCAGGCCCCTGTGGCTGAGCTGGTCGACCAGCAGCCGCTTCCGTTGGCGCGCGATCGAAGGCAGGGCAAGAAGCACCTGACTGACGTCCTCCCGGCTGATTAGTTCCGGTAAACGGGTGGGGCTGTGGATCGGGAGCCCATGCATCGTGCGGCCATGCAGCCGTCCGTCGTCGTCGAGGAAGGCGATCAGCCGGAACCGGGGATCGTTGCGCAGGGCGATCAGGAGATTGAGGCCCGAGGAACCGGCTCCGTAAATCAGGGTTCGCAGTTCCATGCTGCCATCGACCACCACCTGGCTGCGGCCCAGTTGCTGCAGCAGCAGATCCCGCAGCACGATCCGGGCACCGATGGCGGTGGTGGTGAACAGAATCCAGTAGAGGATCCAGAAGGAGCGTGGGGGAGAGGGAGCCCCGAAAAGGGTGTTGACCACCAACAGCATCAGCACCATCAGGGCTGATCGCGGCAGCAAGCCATACATGGAATGGCTTCCCGCGTAGCGGGTGAGGCCGCGATACCAGCCACTGAAATAGAGCACCGGCAGCCCGCAGGCCAGGGCCATGGGGATGAGCTGGCCCGTGGCCTCCAGACTGTTGCTCAGAAGGTCGCGATCCTGCAGGCGCAGGGCGAAAGCTCCCACCACGCAGGCCACGATCAACCCGGCATCGACGGCCACCATCGCGAGCCGGCGCAGCAGCACCTCTGGCATCACGGTGAACCTGCCCCGATCGCTGGGAGCGGAGCGAACGGGGCTGTCCGGGCGGCGGCGGAACGAAAGCAAGGGGATGACGCGATCAGGGGACCTTACGGGAAAGTTGACGACCGGGAGAGCGCCAGGGCACGGCTGAAGGGCACCGCCACCCGGCGGTCGAGCCCAACCCCTGCCGCGGCTGCGATCCCCACCAGCAGGGCCTGGGACCAGGGACTGGCCAGCAACCAACCAAGCGCCAGAAAGGCTGTGGCCCCCGCATAGAGCAGGGTCACGTGGGCGTGGGACCATCCGGCCTGCTGGAGCCGCTGGTAAAGATGCAGCCGATGGGCCTGGAACACCTGCTCGCCGGCCGACAGGCGGCGCAGCACGCATACGAAGGCATCGCCCAGCAGGGGGAAGGTCGCCAGCAGCAGGCCAACGGCCCGGACGGGGTCAGGCTGCAGCAAGACCAGGCCAGCGAACAGGGCACCGAGGAAGGTGCTTCCCACATCGCCCATGAACACCTGAGCCGGGCTCCAGTTCCAGAGCAGGAAACCGGCGAGCGCCCCCACCATGGGTGCCAGGGCGGCTCCGGATGCCGGCCCCGGTCCAAGGGACGCCGCGGCCACCAGCACGATCATGCAACTGGCCACCAGGCCGTCGAGACCGTCCATGAAGTTGACGAAGTTGATCACGGCCGTGATCGCCACCAGGCCCAGGGGCATCAGCCACCAGGGGAGGGGGGTGGAGGGGATCACGAGGAGAAGCACCACGGCGGTGAGGAACTGGACGGCGTAGCGGATGCCGGCCGGGAGGTCCCGCAGGTCATCCACCAGACCCACCAGAGCCAGAGGCAGGCAGAGAAACGGCAGCCAGCTGGCCGGACCCCAGCCGCAGATGGGGGCCAGCACGGTCCCCACCAGCACGAAAACGACTCCGCCCCCCCGGGGCGTGGGCCTCCGGTGGGAACTGCGGGCATTGGGTTGATCCAGCAGGCGGCGGCGAAGCACCGGCAACAGGAGCGCCAGCAGCAACCAGGTGAGCAGTGCCGCCAGGAGGAGGAAGCCCCATGGAGCGGCCTCCTGGGGGAACAGGGTCAAGGCAGGGCACCTCCCGCGATCAACCGGCCGGCCGGAGGTTCAGCGGGACCGAGATGAAGAGGGTGGGCCGTTGGGGCACCGTCGACGCCGGGGGAAACTGTTGGAGTCTTGACCCTTGCCACACTTGAGGGGCTACTGAGATCAACGATAGGGGCGTTCTCCACGGCGGCGTTCAGAGTGCCAGGGGGCTCAGAGGAAATGGCTGGGGAGCCTCCCCGAGGATCCGGTGGGCCGGGGTGAACCCAGCCAGGTCGGCCCCGATGCGCAAAACGGCTTCGAAGAGCTTGGGGTTGATCAGCAGCAGGGGCGCGGACAGGGCGTTTGTCAGGCGGGTGGGCAGACACAGCAACCGACAGTTGCGGCCAGGGTCACCGGCGGGGAGGGAGGCGCGAAGGCGTTCCAGCATCTCCCGGTAGGAGAGACACTCATCGCCCCCCAGGGCCAGGAGCACGCCGCTCTCCTCTCCAGGAACGTCGGCAGTTGGCCGTGGAGTCAGCCGCTGGGCAAGATGCAGGGCCACCGCGGCGAGCTGGCTGGCGTGGATGGGCTGCCGCAGGCCGGTGTGGGCGGGCAGCGGCAGCACGGGAGTGCGCCGCATCAGGTTGATGAGCACGCTCAGATTGCGATCCCGGAAGGGACCGACCTGGCCGTAGATCAGGGTGGGCGCAAGGATGCGCAGGGGCACCCCCAGCAGCCGGCAGGTCTGCTCCAGGGAACGCTGGGCCCCGGTGAGCTGCGCCACCAGCCTGCGGTCGAAGGCGTTCACCGCGAAGCGCTTGGTGATCACCGACGACGACGAACAGGCGATCACCCCTTCCAGACCAGCCAGGGTGGCCGGACGCTGCTGCGCCTGTCTGGCCAGGAACGGCGCCAGCTCCCAGATCGGCGCAAAGCTGACCAGCACGGCCTGATCCACCGCCGCTCCCAGGGTCGCCTGGGGATCGGAAAGGTCGCAGGGCAGGAAGTGCTCCTGCGGACAGCCTGGGGGGCAGCGGCGACCAGCCACCGTGAGCCGCGGCCCCGCCTGCGTGCGCAGGGCCTCGCCGCTGGGGCTGGAAGCACCGAAGAGCAGCAGGTTCCTCATGACGCGAAGCGACTGACGATCCTGCGGGTATACCGGAACAGGAAGGGAAGGGCCCAGAACGCTCCGTAGGCCCGCCGGTAGGCCCACACCACCTCCTTGAGGCGCCTCTGGGTTTCGCGGGCGCTCACGCCGCCGCTGTCCATGTTCACCAGTTCCAGATCCAGGACCTGCACCTTCAGGTCCGGAACCCGGGCGAGCTGGAGGAAGTAGTCCAGGTCGGCCGACAGTCGGAAGTGGGGGGCGTAACGGGCCAGGTGGGTGCGGGAGCCGGGACCGATCAATGTGCCCTGGTGCGGCGGAGTGGAACCCAGCAGGAGGGCCAGGCGGTAGGAAGGGCCCAGGCGGAAGACCGTGCGGCGGGCTAGCCGCTCGCGACCACTCCCATCCCGTTCCACGTAGCGGCCGGCGCACACGATCAGATCCGGAACCTCCCCGCGCTCATGAGCGCGGTGGATCGCCTGCACCAGCCTCTCCAGCACCTGCTGCGAAGCGGCCCGGTCATCGCTGCCCCAGAACAGCAGCCAGCTGTGGGGGGAGCTGGCAGCGAATCCCTGGTTCATCGCCCCGAAGATCCCAGCCTGATCCGGCTCCTGGGGCTGCCAGCGAAAGCGACCATCCCTGCGGCAGAGGGCCTCGATCCACTCCCGATGGGCCGGGGCACTGGGTCCATCGATGAACAGCACCTGCCAATGGGGCCAGCTCTGGCCCTGCAGCGACTCCACCAACCCCGCCAGCAGGTGGTGGGAATCCAGGGTGGGCACGATGATCAGGATCGAAGGTGCTTCCGCGGACCCAGGGCGACCGTGCGGCACCCCCACCTAGGCGGGCCTCCGGATCAGGTGGTCGCCCAGCACGAGCACATCCATGCGCGTGCGCAGAAAGCAATCCAGAGCCTGCTCGGGGGTGCAGACGATCGGCTCGTTCTCGTTGAACGAGGTGTTGAGCACCATCGGCACGCCGGTGCGGGCGGCGAAGGCGCGGATCAACCGGTAATAGCGTCCGTTATCCTCCTCATTCACGGTTTGGAGGCGGCCGCTGCCGTCCACATGGGTGACGGCGGGGATCAGCGAGCGTTTCTCCTCGCGGATCGGATACACCTGCATCATGAACGGCACGTCACCGTCGCGTTCGAACCACTCCGGCACCGCCTCGCGCAGCACCGAGGGAGCAAAGGGGCGGAACGATTCGCGGCGCTTGATCTTGCGATTGAGGATGTCCTTCATGTCGGCCCGACGGGGATCGCCAAGGATCGATCGGTGGCCCAGCGCCCGCGGTCCCCACTCCATGCGGCCGTCGAACCAGCCCACCACCAGCCCCTCGCCGATGGCCTGCGCCACCTCCTCGCACAGGCCGTCCTCCGGCAGGGTGCTGATCGTGCAGCCCGCTTCGTCGAGCTGGAGGCGGGTGTCCGCCCGCTCGAGCATGGCGGTCGCCGTGTCGCCCTCACTGCGGCTGCCCAGGTAGGCCGTGCGCATCGGCGCGCTGCGGGCCCCGCCCAGCTCGTGCCACACCGCCAGGGCCGCACCCAGGGCTCCACCGGCATCGCCGGCCGCCGCCTGCACCCACACCTGCCGGAACGGTGTGGACACCGTGACCTTGCCGTTGGCCACGGAATTGGCGCCGCATCCCCCGGCAATGCAGACGGCCTCCACCGGATGGCGGCGATGCAGGGCGCGCAGCAGGTGGAAGAACGCCTCCTCGTACATCGCCTGGGCCGAGCGGGCGATGTCGTGGTGGCGCTGCTCAAGGGGCTCCTCCGGCCGGCGGGCCGGACCGAGCAGATCTTCAAGGGCCCCACTCCAGTGGCTGCCCACCACCGGCGTGCCCTGGCTCCACTGGTGGGGCAGATCCTCGGTGGCGTGGCGGAAATAGCGCAGATCCAGCCGATAGGTGCCGTCGTCCTGGAGGCGCACGATCCGGCGCATCTGCTCCAGGTGGGTGGGGCGGCCGTAGGGGGCCAGCCCCATCACCTTGTATTCATCCCCGTAGTTGGGAAAGCCCAGGTACTGGGTAATGGCGGTGTAGTAGGCCCCGAGGGAATGGGGAAACCAGATCTGACCGTCGAGCTGCAGGTCCGTTCCCTCCCCGTAACCCCAGGCGCCGCTGGAGAAGTCGCCGAAGCCATCCACCGAGATCACCGCCGCCCGGGGGAAGGGTGAGGCGTAGAAGGCGGAGGCCAGGTGGGCCCGGTGGTGCTCGACGAAATGGAGCTGCGCCTTCGGGGTGCTGCCCGGGAACGCCGCCGCCAGCTGCTGGGCGAGACCCGCGCGCTCGCGCTTGTTGCGCCACCGACGCCACAGGAACCTCGGATCCGGGCGTCGGGCCAGGGTGTAGGCCACCTTGCGCCAGCGATGGGCGCCCGGCAGGGAGTTGATCGCGATGTGATCCACATCCTCCAGCCGCAAGCCGGCATCGGCCAGGCACCAGGCGATGGCCTGGGAGGGGAAGCCGGCCCAGTGCTTGATCCGCCTGAAGCGCTCCTCCTCGACGGCCCCAAGGATCTCCCCATCCCGGATCAGGGACGCCGCGGCGTCGGCGTGAAAGGCATTGATTCCGAGAACGAGCGTCATCAGGGACGGCGGGACGGGATCGAAGAAACGGCAGGAGCTTAAACGTGGAGACCGGGTTGACCTGTGTTGGGTTCAGAGCGAACCCGACAGCTCGATGCCCAGCCACTGCCGCAGCCAGTGCTGCAGCACCATCAGGTTCCAGCGGCGGTACCAGGGTCCCAGATCCAGACCCGCTGGCACAGGGGGGAGCTGGCCCAGCAGACCCACGCGCGGATCATCGAGCCAGAGCTGGAAGGGGAAGCGGAATCCCTGCTTCGGACGATCGGTGAACCAATCGGGCAGTTCAGGCACGGCCCGTCGCAGCAGCCGTTTGCCTTCCTGCAACCGCAGATCCGCAGGAATCGTGGCCAGACGGCTCTCCAGGGTGGCGTCCACCAGAGGGAGCCTCAGTTCCAGTCCCGCCGCCATCGCCATCACGTCGCTGTCCGGAAGCAGCTGATTGCGCAGATAGCGCGTGCCTTCCAACCAGGCCACAGCCTCCCGATCAGCGAGGAGCGGCGGCGGCTCCCGCCGTTCCTCCCCTTCCGGTTGCCAGGTGCGATCGCTCAGGCCCCAGTGCCGCAACAGCTCGCTCACCTCCCGGGGGGAGAAGAACCCGCGCTGGCAGCGATAGGCACGGGCGAAGGAGGGAGGAGCCTCCATCAGGGCCCCCAGGCGCTGGAGTTTCGGACGGTGGCCCGCGGGGGTGTGACGCACCAGGAAAGCGGCCGCCGGACCCAGCGGACCGATGCGCCCTCGCCAGCGCCGCAGCCTTGGCACCGAACTGAAACTGGAGTAGCCGCCGAAGAGCTCATCGCCGCCGAGGCCGGAGAGGGCCACCTTCAGGCCCCGCTCCGTCGCCAGCCTGGACACGCACCAGGTGTTGAACCCGTCGTTAGAGGGCTGGTCCTGGCTGGCGAGGAACTCCGGCAACCAGGCACGGGCCTGCCCCGCGGCCAGAGGCAGCACGGTGTGCTCCGCCCCGAAGTCGGCAGCGATCCGCGCCGCCGGCTCCGATTCGTCGAATCCGGCGGCCCCGGCCTCGGGGAAGCCGATGGTGAAGGTGCGCAGCCCACGGGGGGCCAGGGCCAGCAGGGCGGCCGAGTCGAGTCCGCCACTGAGGAAAAGCCCCACGGGCACATCGCTCACCATGTGGGCCGCCACCGAATCCTCCAGGGCGGCCCGTGTGAGATCCACGGCCCGCCCCCGGCCTTGCGGCTCTGCGCCTGCCCCTGCAGCGGAGTCCAACAGGGACTCGGGCAGCGGTCGCCAGGGTTCGACCTGCAGCCGGCCCCGAGCCCAGCGGGCCCAGTGGCCGGCAGGCAGGCGTTGGATCCCCGCAACCAGCGTGGCCGGCTCGGCCACGGAGCCGGTGGCCAGGAAGCCGCCGAGAGCCTGGACATCGAGCCGGGGAACCGGCAGGCCGCTGGCAAGCAGAGCCCGCAGTTCCGAGGCGAAGGCCAGCTCGCCCCTGGCCCCGTGCCAGAGGTACAGGGGCTTGATGCCGTGGGGATCGCGGCCCAGCAGGGCGGTGTGCTCCTGCCGGTCGTAGAGACAGAAGGCCGCCATGCCCCTCAGACGTGCCAGGCCGGCTTCGCCGCGGGAGACGAGCCAGGCCAGCAGCACCTCCGTATCCCCGGTGCCGTGGAAGCGATGGCCTTCGCCGATCAGCTCGCGCCGCAGCTCCTCGTGATTGTATATCTCGCCGTTGAACACCAGCAGCCAGCGGCCGCAGGCCGAGCGCATCGGCTGATGGCCAGCGGGCGAAAGGTCGAGGATCGCCAGACGACGATGCACCAGGCAGCAGCGGTCGTCCTGCCAGGTGCCGGCATCATCCGGTCCCCGGTGCGCGAGGGCCGGGCCGACCCTGTCGGCGAAGGTTCCGGGGGAGCGGCCCAGCAGGCCGGCGATGCCGCACATTCAGACGACCGCGACGGTGTAGAGCAGTGGGGCCAGAGCCTCCAGATGTCGGTGCACGAGGCGCCGAGCCGCCTCCGGCGTAGCGTTCTCGCGCACCCAGGACAGGGCACCGGCGCCCAGGGCATCCCGCCGGCTGCGGTCGGCGACGATGCCGGCCACGGCAGCGGCCAGGGCTTCGGCATCGCGATCCACCAGCAGGCCTGTGCGATCGGGCAGCACATACGTCTGGGGGCCACCGCAGCGGGTGCTCACCACCGGCACCCCGCAGGCCATCGCCTCCAGGGCGGCGATGCAGAGGCCTTCCTGGTGGGAAGGGATCACGAACAGATCCAGACCCTGGAGCACTCTGGCCAGGTCCTCGGGCCCGAGGTGGGGGTGGGTGACCACCCGTCCGTCAAGACCGAGTTCGCTCCAGCGGGCGCGCAGCGGTTCGGGGTCGTTCTCACCCGCCAGCACCAGTTCCACCGGATGGCCCCGCTTCAGCAGCAGGGAAGTGGCCCGCAGCAGCAGGTCGATGTCCTTGCGGGGATCCAGCCAGCGGCCGCAGAAACCCAGGCGCCAGGGACGCGTTCGCGAGGGATCGGGCCGGTAGCGCTGGGTGTCGACCGGCATCAGCAGCACACCCTCCATCGGCCGGCCGGCGATCGCTTCCAGCTCGGCCGCGGTGTAGGCACTGAGGGCGAGGATCCGGGCCCCGGGCGCCCGCAGCACGCTGCGCTCCAGGCGTCGCAGCACTGGCGCGTTAAGGCCGCGATCAAGCATGCGGCGAGGCGTGGAGAAGGTGCGGACCCGCTCGCTGCGGTCGGCCGCCCATGGTGTGGCCACCCAGGCCAGGAAGGGCAGACCCAGCCGGGCATAGGGCACAGCGCAGAGCGGGTTGCCGGTGACCGCGAGGTGCCAGCGGCAGGAGTCGATCAGATCGCGCCAACTGCGGCGGGGCAGGTAGTGGGTGAATTCCAGTTCAGGCAACCACGCACCAAGACCATGGGCTTCATGGTCCCCGTAAGCGGTGCAGCTTCGCTCACCGGGCCGACGCCCCCGCAGCAGGGAGGGCAGCGGCACCGACAGGTCCGGCCGGCGGCTCCAGGGCTCGTACCAGGCAAAGACCGGCTCGATCCCCAGATCCTCCAGCATCCCGGCCAGGCAGCGGGTCATGGTGGGAACCCCGCCGTCGATCGGCTCGATCGTGCTGATCAGGGCACGGGGGCGGGTCATGCCGAGAGGAAATCGAACAGGTTGCGGTTCTCCCTTACCCAGCCGATCAGGTCGCGGACGCCGCGCTCCACCCCGACCGCCGGACTCCAGCCCAGCTGCTCCTGTGACTTGCGGATGTCACAGACGAACACCGGCTGATCGCCGGGACGGGAGGCTCCGGAGCGTGGTTCGATCGTGATCCCCAGCTCCTCTTCCAGGAATCTCAGCAGATCACGGAGGCACAGGGTGTTGGCCGGGCCGCCGCCGATGTTGAAGGCCTGGCCGCTGATCGAGGCCCGGTGGTCCCAGGCGGCCTCGTAAGCCCTGGCCAGGTCGGCAACGTTGAGCACGTCGCGGGTCTGCCAGCCGTCGCCGTAGAGGGTGATCGGCTTGCCGAGCAGGGCGGCGATGCTGAACCAGGCCACCCAGCCCTGATCCTCGATACCGAACTGGCGGATGCCGTAGATGCACGACTGGCGGAAGCTGCAGGTCTGCAGGTCATAGATGCGGGCGTAATCGATCGTGTACTGGTCGGCCACGCCCTTCGAGCAGCCGTAGGGCGAGTGGAAATCCAGCGGTTGGCTCTCCGGCACACCGAACGGCAGCGAGGTGAAGCGGTAGCCGTGCTCGCTGCGCTCCACCGGCACGTTCTCCATGCCGCCATAAACCTTATTGGTGGAGGCATAGAGAACGAAGGCCTCCGGCGCCTCGAGCCGCACCGCCTCCATCACGTTGAAGCTGCCGAAGGCGTTGATGCCGAAGTCTTCGCGGGGATCGGTGTAGGAGGTGGTGACGGCCACCTGGGCAGCCAGGTGGAGCAGCATGTCGGGGCGCTCCTGGCGCACCACCGCGGCCAGGGCCTGGTCATCGCGGATGTCGACCCGGTGGAAGCGCACCGCGGGTGAACGCTCCTGGATCCAGGCCAGATTCCTGTCGGTGCCGCGGCGGGAGAGGTTGTCGAGGATCGCCACGTCCCAGCCACGTTGGGCGAAGTGCAGGGCGGCATTGACGCCGATGAAGCCGGCGCCACCGGTGATCAGGATCGAGGGCATCAACAAAGAACGGGGCGAAGATGAGGATCAGGGCGGGGTGCAACCGCCCCGAACTCCCGAATCCGGCCCGAGGGAGTTCCGACGAGCAAGCTCATTATCAGCATGGTTTGAGCCGGTTCCGGGCAGTCTTCGCTCGATCAGGAACAGGAGGAGCAACAGTTCCGCATAGCAACGCTGAAGGGCATAGGCCCAGCCGTACCAGCCATCCAGCACCCCGCCCCGTCCCACCAGGCAGATCAGCAGCACGGCCAGGGGCGCCAAGGGTGTGTGCCGACGCAGACGGTCGGCAGCCGAGAGCCTGCGGGGGGAGGTGGCCAGCAGCTTGTCGGCCTCTTGGACCATGTAGCGCTGCTGGGACGCCAGCCAGCGCACGAGGGGCTTGCGGTCGTCGTGGTGGAGCGGGTTGTGCAGGCGACCAACCGGGCCGTCGATGTGAACCCGGTGCCCATGGCCATCGTCCCGGTAGCGAGCGGAAGCGGTGCGATAGAGGCAGGTGCGCGGGGGCAGCAGGGCACCACGCAGGGGGCGACCGGCGATGCAGTACCGGAAGGGGATCGCATAACCGGCCATCCCGGGCTGGGCACCGCCAGCGAACAGGGCACGGATCTCCGCGGCCAGGGCGGGCGGCATCACGTAGTCGGCGTCGAGGCTGAGGGTCCAGGGGGTCCCCAGCCGCGAGAGCCCGAAGTTGCACTGGCCCGCGAAGCTGTCGAACGGCCGGTGGATCACCTCCACCGATGGGTGTCGGGCCAGAATGGCCAACGTGCCATCCCTACTGCCGCTGTCCACCACCAGGACGCGCTCAATCCACTGTAGGCCGGCCAGGGTGCGGGCGATGTTGGCGTCCTCGTCGTGGGTAAGGATCAGGGCTCCGAGCCGTACGGAATTGACCACCGTGCCTGGAGAACTCAATGTTGACCCATCGAGGGAGGGCGTGAAGGCATGCTCATCGGCGGCTGGAGTGCGCTCGCTTGTTGTCGATACTCCGCAGCAAGTGCCGGAACCGCAAGGAAAGAGCCAAAGCAGATGCTCATCATGATCAGCACAAAGGGATCGCCATAGAGCTGGGCGGCGGTGATGAACGAGGCAATGTTGGCAATCCCGAAAGAGGCAAGACCGAGCAACAAGACGGAAACCTCATTAGGAAGATATCGAAGAAGGCCAAAGTTGCGATAAACCACCTGAGCGAAAAGCCAGATCAGAACCAGGATCACAATCAGCCCCGGGACTCCCAACTCCACGATCAGCCGGCCTCCTCCTCCTTCTGACGCATAGCCGAGGCCTCTGATGGCTCGGTTTGCAGTCACCTGAAGATTGCCGGTCTGAGCGCCGGCACCGACCCCAAAGCCGAAGAACTGGGCCAGTTCAATGGCTCTGAAAATGGCTCCCAGGCCTTGCCCCTCAACTCGTGCACCAATGTCATCGCTCGTGGTGAAGGTGCGATTGAGAAACTCACCAAAGTTCCGCCCCATAGCACCAACAATAACGAGGGTGAAGAGGATATAGGCAAGTCCCGTGGTTCCGAGCAGACTGGAGACGAAACGGTCTCTGAAGTCTGGATCGCCCCGCCGGAACAGCAGCAGGATGAAGATCGCGGCGAACGCCAATACCAGCACAAGAGCCTTACGGCGACCGGTCAAGATCGTCAGAAGAGCAAAGCCCAGGCTCATCAGCAGCAGGCCGGTCTGCGTGCTGCGTTTGCGCGAGGCTGCCCCCACGGTTGCCGCGATGCATGAAGCAGCAGCCAGATGCCAGGACGCGATCTCACTGGTACGCCAGAAACCGGAGGCACCCTGGGCTGAGTAGCCTTCGAAGGTAATCAGGATCCCCTCCCCCACCTCCTTCAACAACGGGTGATCAAAGCCCTGAAAACTTAAAAATACAGAAAGGGCCATGACGGCAGAACCTATAAGATAGACAATCAGGAGACGACGCAGCAGCGAAAGATTGATGCCCACCTGGAAACCCACCCACATGCCCAGGGCCGGGGCAACATAGAAGATTATACCGATCCCTGTCAGCACCGGAGCACCGAAGCGAGAGAAAGAGTTAACGGCCTGAAGGGCGATCAGGGCAAAGTAAATGCCTACCCAGTCATCCATCTGGGGGACCGCCCAAAACATAGTCCTCAAGCTGAAGTTTCTCTTTCGGTCAAGCAGAACCAGGGTGCAGAGCACAAAACCAATTAACACAAGACCATTCAACTGACTGGGCTGATTGGGGGTGATCTTGCGAAGGGGATCCTGGAGGAAGCCGATCATCAGCGTCACGACCAATCCGGTCCGCCAGTCCCCATCCAGCAGGGTGATCACGAGGATGGCGAACAGC
>JBJTUJ010000032.1:0-2621 GCA_046080685.1 Cyanobium sp.
GCCCTGGCCATAGCCGCCGTGGGCGGCCGGCGCCTTCAGACCATTCACACCCCGGTGATGCAGGCGCAGGGGGAAGGGGTGATGGAGGTGGTCGAGCTCGGCGCGGGCAGCGATCTGGAGGCCGCTCTGGCGACCTACCGCGGCACCGCCGGCGTGCGGTTTGCCGAGGAGGATCAGTTCCTCGCCCCCCAGGTGGTGAGCAACGACCCGGGCTACACCAACGGTTCCCTTTGGGGGATGTACGGCAGCGATTCGCCCGCGGCAATCGGGCCAGCCGGCACCACCAACGCCTTCGGCAGCCAGGCCGAGGCCGCCTGGAACCGCGATCTCACCGGATCCCGCTCCGTGCTGGTGGGCATCATCGACGAAGGCTTTGATTTCAACCATCCCGATCTGGCCGCCAATGCCTGGCTGAATCCGTTCGAGGCCATCGATGGCATCGACAACGATGGCAATGGCTACATCGATGACACACGCGGCTGGGACTTCTTTTATAACGACAGCAGCATCTATGACGGCAGCGCCGATGATCACGGCACCCATGTGGCCGGAACCATCGGCGCCGTGGGTGGCAATGGGCTTGGCGTGGCCGGGGTGAACTGGAATGTGTCGATGATTGGCGTCAAGTTCCTCGGCCCCAATGGAGGCTATCTTTCCGGTGCCGTCCAGGCGATCGACTATCTCACCGACCTCAAGCAACGCCATGGGCTGAATATCGTCGCCAGCAACAATTCCTGGGGCGGCGGCGGCTATTTCGAATCGCTGCACAATGCCATCCTGCGCTCTGCGAAGCAAAACATTCTCTTTGTTGCCGCTGCCGGCAATTCGGCAAGCAACAACGACGTCACCCCCGCCTACCCCGCCAGTTACAACACCAGCATCGCCAGCAACAGCGTCAGCGCCGCCACGTACGACGCGGTGATCTCCGTCGCCTCCATCACCAGCGGCGGTGCCCTCTCGAGCTTCTCCAACTTCGGCGCCACCTCGGTCGACCTCGGCGCCCCCGGCTCCTCGATTCTCTCCACCCTCCCCGGCGGCAGCTACGGCAGCTACAGCGGCACCTCGATGGCCACGCCCCATGTCACCGGTGCCCTCGCCCTCTATGCCGCCTCACGGCCGGGTGCGACCGCGGCGCAGATGCGCTCCGCACTTCTCACCAGCACCACACCCACCACCTCCCTCGCCGGCCGCACCGCCACGGGCGGGCGGCTGAATGTGAATGCCTTCCTCGGCCCCTCCCCCAGCTATGCGGTCAGCGCTCTGCAGGGGCCTCTGGCTGAAGGTTCCTCGGGCTCCGCCCCCTTCCAGTTCCGCATCACACGCTCTGCCAACACCGGCTTCCAGAGCAAGATCGGCTGGAGCGTGAGCGGCTCCGGGGCGGCGCCCGCCGATCGCTTCGATTTCGTCGGGGCGGTTCTTCCTGCCGGGGAGGTCTCCTTCGCGGTCGGCGAAACCGAGAAAACCATCGTCATCCCTGTGGCGGGAGACAGCAGCAGCGAGAGCACGGAGACCTTCCAGGTCAACCTGATCAGCACCACGGCCGATGCACTGATCGGCACAGCATTCGCCAGCGGCACCATCCTCAATGACGACCCCCTGATCACCAGCGCGGTGATCACGGCCGTGAGCGATGAAGTCGGCAGCCTGCAGGGTGAGGTAAGCGAAGCCGCAGGCACCGATGACAGCACCCCCACCCTCTCTGGTACCCTCTCCGCCGCTCTGAACCCTGGCGAAAACCTGCAGGTGCTCGCCGGCAGCACCGTCCTGGGCAACGCCGCGGTCAATAACACCTTGAAAACGTGGTCGTTCACCCCCGCCAACGCGCTGGTTTCGGCGACGTATTCCTTCCGCGTTGTCGTCGCCGATGCCTTGGGCAACGCCGGACCCACCTCCGCGCCACGCACCCTCACGGTCGACACCGACGCCCCCACCCTCGCCATCTCCAGCGACAACTCCGCCCTCAACGCCGGGCAGACCGCCACCATCACCTTCGCCTTCTCGGAAGATCCCGGCAACAGCTTCACCTGGAATGGCAGCAGCGGCGATGTCGTCGTTTCCGGTGGCTCCCTCTCCGCCATCTCCGGCTCCGGCCTCTCCCGCACCGCCGTCTTCACACCAGAAGCCAACAGCACCGGCAGCGCCTCGATCACCGTCGCCGCGGGCACTTACACCGATGCCGCCGGCAATCCCGGCGCAGCGGGGGCCACACCAGCCATCAGCTTCGACACCCTGGCGCCCACCCTCGCGATCACCAGCAGCTCCGCTGCCCTGGTCGCCGGGCAGACCGCCACCATCACCTTCGCCTTCTCGGAAGATCCAGGCAACAGCTTCTCCTGGGATGGCAGCAGCGGCGATGTCGTCGTTTCCGGTGGCTCCCTCTCCGCCATCTCCGGCTCCGGCCTCTCCCGCACCGCCGTCTTCACACCAGAAGCCAACAGCACCGGCAGCGCTTCCATCGCCGTTGCCGCTGGCTCCTATTTCGATGCCGCCGCCAATCCTGGGGCGGCCGGATCCCTTGCCCTCGCCTTCGACACCCGGGTACCGACCACCGCTCTGATCACCAGCGTGAGCGATGACGTCGGCCCCGTCACTGGCCCACTCCTCGACGGCGCCGTCACCGA
>JBJTUJ010000033.1:0-22802 GCA_046080685.1 Cyanobium sp.
CAGTCGAGCGATGCCCAGTTCATGGTGGTGAGCCACCGGCGCCCGATGATCGCCGCCGCCACCCGCACCATCGGCGTGACCCAGGCCCGGGGCGCCCATACCCAGGTGGTCGGTTTGCCGCCAGCGGCCTGAGCCCACCAGGTGGGTCACAATGGAATGATCGGCCGACCGTGCCGTTCGTTCTGCAACAGGATTTGACCTCCTCGATTCCCCCCGCCACGGATCCGAACGCCCCGGCCGCCGCCAGCGATCGCCTCTGGCTCCGCTCCGAGCTGATGGGCACCCAGGTCATCACGAGGGACACCGGCCGCCGGCTGGGCGTGGTGGGCGAGGTGGTCGTGGACATCGACCGCCGCGAAGTGGTGGCGCTGGGGCTGCGCGACAACCCGCTCACCCGCTTTCTGCCCGGCCTGCCCCGCTGGATGCCCCTCGAGCGCATCCGCCAGGTGGGCGACGTGATCCTGGTGGATTCCGCCGATTCGCTGGCCGAAGGGTTCAACCCTGAGCGCTACAGCAAGGTGATCAACTGCCAGGTGGTCACCGAATCGGGGGAACAGCTCGGCCGGGTGCTCGGCTTCAGCTTCGACATCGAAACGGGCGAGCTCACCACCCTGGTGATCGGCGCCCTGGGCGTGCCTCTCCTCGGTGAGGGCGTGCTCAGCACCTGGGAGCTGCCGGTGGGGGAGATCGTGAGCAGCGGCACCGATCGGATCATCGTGTACGAAGGGGCCGAGGAGAAGCTCAAGCAGCTCGGCACCGGGCTGCTCGAGAAGCTGGGCATCGGCGGCGGCGGGCTGGAGCAGGAGGAGCGGGAACGCTTCCGCAGCGGTGTGGTGCCCGCGGAGAACCAGTTGCCGGCGGGTCAGCCCTCGGCCACCGAGCAGCGCCGCATCCAGCCGGCGGCCAGCCGCGCCTTCGAACCCCGCAGTGAACTGGAGTACGTGGAGCTGGAGGAGCGACGCGAACGGGAACCGCTGCGCCAGCACCGTTACCTGGAGGAGGAGAGCGATCGGGGACGGGGCGAGCCCTACGGTTCCGAGCCACCCCGTCCGGCCAGGCGCCCCTCCGCCTACGACGAGCGCGACGACCGCCTCGACCGCGACGACAACCGTTATGCCGACGAGCCCCGGGGCTATGGAGCTCCCCGCTACGGGGAGCGGGATGCACCGGGCCACCAGGCCGATCCGGCGGGCTACGAGTCCGAAGCCCGCCGCGCCGAAACCGCATCGCGCCGACCCACGCCCGAACCCCCTCCCTACGACGACGAGCCGCCGCGCAGCGGGCGCGACCCCTTGGCGCAACGTCGTCCGGCGACGCCCCCCCGCAGCCGGGAGGAGCGCCCCGAGCCGATCGACGTGGAACCGGAAGTGATCGACGATCCCTGGTGAGGGCTCCGGTGAGGGCAGCCGGAGAGCGCCCGGCGCGCCTGGCTCAGCGCTCCTCGAACCGGAGCGACGCCGAGTTCACGCAGTAGCGCTGCCCGGTGGGCGCCGGTCCGTCGCCGAACACGTGGCCCAGATGGGCATCGCAGCGGGCGCAGCGGATCTCGGTGCGCACCATGCCGTGGGACTGGTCACGGTGGGTGATGATCGCCCCGCTGGCCACCCCGTCCCAGAAGCTGGGCCAGCCGGTGCCGGAATCGAACTTGGTGGCCGAATCGAACAGGGGGGCGTCGCAGCACACACAGTGGTACATCCCGTCGGCCTTGTGGTTCCAGTAGGCACCGGTGAAGGCCCGCTCCGTGCCGCCCTGGCGGGTCACCCGGAACTGCTCGGGGGTGAGGCGTTCGCGCCATTCGCTCTCATCGGGCACCGGCGTTGCCCCGCCCGCGGCGCGGCTGGGATCGGGAAAGGAGGCGCAGGAGGGGGCTTCGGTCATCGGAGGTGGGAGGCCGAAGCCCAGGCTAGGCAGGGCCCTCGTGCGGCAGCAGCCTCCGCACCATCGTCGCCAGGGCGGCCACGGCGCCGGGGCTTCCCCGCAGGCTGCGCAGGTCGTCGCGCATGCCCGCCAGGCGCTCCGGGTGCTCCAGCCAGTCGGCGGCCTCCTCGGCGATCGCCTCGGGCGTGATCGCGCCCACCCGCTCCGGCACCACCGCCCGCCCGGCGGCGATGTTGGGCCAGGCCAGGTAGCCCCGGTGGCGCATCCGCCAGGCAGTGAGGGCCACCCCGAGCAGCCGCCGCAGCAGCGGCAGGCGGGCCAGCAGCCCCAGCCAGCCGTCCCAGGCCTGCATCACATGCAGATGCTGGGTCGGCACCAGCACGATCATCGGCAGCGCCAGGGCGCCGAGTTCGGCCGTGTTGGCCCCCACGGTGGTGAGGGCCAGGCGGCACTGGCTCAGGGGCCCGTGGGCCGGATGGGACTCCTGCAGCAGGATGCGGGTGCCGGCGGCCGTGCGCAGTTCATCGCCATCGCGCTCGGGCAGGGTGGCACCGAAGCTGCGGGTGATGGGGTTCGAGGGCTCCGCGTAGGCCATCACCTCGGCCACCGAGGTGGTGGGCGCCACCGGCAGCAGGAAGCGCACCCCGGGACGCAGGGCGGCGAGGCGATCGGCGGCACGGAACAGGAAGGGCACCCCCACCTGCAGCTTCGCCCGCTTGGAGCCGGGCAGCAGCGCCACCCACTCCCCGGGGGGCAGGGGATCGGCCTGACGCGCCGACTCCGAGAGATCGGCCATCAGATCGCCTACCACCGTGCTGCGGGAGCGCCAGCGGGCTGGCAGGCGGGCGGCGGCGGTGGGGCCCATGGCCGCGATGCGATCGTTCCAGCGCGGCCAGCGGGCCACCCACTCCGCGTAGGTGAGGTGGCGATAGCCCAGGCGCGCCGAGAGCAGCACGGTCCAGAACTGATCACCGCCCAGGAACACCACCACCCCCCTGGGCGCCCAGGGGCCATGGCGCCGGGGGCGCAGCAGCATCCACCAGAAGCGGTGGGCGGGGAGCACCCGGTCAAACAGCCCCCACTCCCGGGCCACCCTGTGCTCCTGGCCGGTGGCGTTGGGACAGGGCACCAGCACCAGCTGCAGGGCGGTGCTTGCCTCGGGGTGGCGGGGCCGCAGAGCCATCTCCGCATGCAACCGCTCCGCCAGGGGCCGCACCCAAGTGCTCAGTTCGCCGGGGCCATTGCTCACCAGAACAATGGCGGCCTCCAGGGGGGACTCCACGGCGGGCGCTGTCGGCGACGTGGAGGAGGCCAAGTTGTGGCGAGGGGTGGTGGCCCGGGTGGTGCCGAAAAGATGAATGCGGATGGCGAGACTTGAACTCGCAAGGCCGAAGCCACACGCCCCTCAAACGTGCGTGTCTACCAATTCCACCACATCCGCATGGATCGAACGCCCACGGCTGCGGCACCGGAGATGCCGTGCCCGGGACGACCGGGTGGTATGAGCGATGGAGGCGCCCACGGGTGAGGACTATACCCTTAGGCGTCCCTCCAGCCCAGCGGGCTGCCGTGTGAGCGCTGATACAGTCCGCCCTGGCCGGCCCGCCCCGCGTTCCTTCGGATGCCCATCGGCAAACTGCTGATCGCCAACCGTGGCGAGATCGCCCTCCGCATCCTGCGCAGCTGCAGGGAGCTCGGCATCCCCACCGTGGCGGTGTACAGCACGGTCGACCGCAACGCCCTGCACGTGCAACTGGCCGACGAGGCGGTGTGCGTGGGCGAGGCGCCCAGCAGCAAGAGCTACCTCAACATCCCCAACATCCTGGCGGCCGCCACCTCCCGCGGTGCCGACGCCATCCATCCCGGCTACGGCTTCCTGGCGGAGAACGACCGCTTCGCCGAGATCTGCCGCGACCACGGGATCACCTTCGTGGGCCCCTCGCCCGAGGCGATCCGCTCGATGGGCGACAAGTCGACGGCCAAGACCACGATGCAGGGGGTGGGCGTTCCCACCATCCCTGGCAGCGAGGGCCTGCTGGAGAACGTGCCCCAGGCCGCTGAACTGGCCGCCCAGATGGGGTATCCGGTGATGATCAAGGCCACAGCGGGCGGCGGCGGCCGCGGCATGCGGCTGGTGCCCGCTGCCGACCAGCTGGAGAACCTGTTCAAGGCGGCCCAGGGCGAGGCGGAGGCCGCCTTCGGAAACCCCGGCTTGTACATGGAGAAATTCATCGACCGGCCCCGGCACGTTGAGGTGCAGGTGCTGGCCGATCGCCACGGCAACGTGGTGCACCTGGGCGAGCGCGACTGCTCGATCCAGCGCCGGCACCAGAAACTGCTGGAGGAGGCGCCGAGCGTGGCGATCGATGCCGAGCTCCGGCGCCGCATGGGTGATGCCGCCGTGTCCGCGGCCCGCACGATCGGCTACGAGGGTGCCGGCACCGTGGAGTTCCTGGTGGATCGCAGCGGGGCCTTCTACTTCATGGAGATGAACACCCGCATCCAGGTGGAGCATCCGGTCACCGAGGTGGTGACGGGTGTCGACCTGATCGCCGAGCAGCTGCGCATCGCCGGCGGCGAACCCATTTCCGTGAGCCAGGACGAGATCCGGCTCACCGGCCACGCCATCGAAGTGCGGATCAACGCCGAAGACCCGGCCCACAACTTCCGCCCGGCCCCGGGCCGCATCACCGGCTGGCTGCCGCCCGGCGGTCCCGGCGTACGGGTCGACAGCCACGTGTACACGGGCTACGAGATCCCTCCCTTCTACGACTCCCTGATCGGCAAGCTGATCGTGTGGGGCGTCGACCGCGATCACGCCCTGCGGCGGTTGCGGCGGGTGCTCACCGAGTGCGCCATCACCGGCATCCCCACCACGATCGACTTCCACCTGGCCCTGCTCGATCGCCCCGAGTTCCAACGCGGCGATGTGCACACCAAGTTCGTAGAGCAGGAGATGCTGCCCCTGATGGGCCGCTGAGGGCATCCCCGGCAGCCTGAGCCCCTCCCCAGAAGCGGGGGCTCAGGCGATGGGCGGTTGGCGGTGGAGCAGCTGGGTGAGCAGACCCTGCTGACCCACAACCAGCTCCCGCAGCAGGCTGAGCAGCCCCACCCACACCACCGGCGTCACGTCCACCCCGCCGATCGGCGGGATCAGGCGGCGGGTGATCGCCAGGAGAGGCTCGGTGGGGGCACCGATCAGACGCATCGGCCCCTTGCTGAGATCGATCGCCGGATACCAGGTGAGCACGATCCGGAACAGGAACAGCAGCGTCCAGGCCGCCAGCAGCACGCCGAGGGCCAGGTGAACCAGGGGCAGGGCCGTCACAAAGCTCTAAGCGGCAGTGCGGTGATCGTAGGAAGGCGCGCTCTCTGCCTAGGATTGTGGCCGCTTTGCCACGGCGCCCCCTGCCATGACCCCTTCCCTCGCCAACTTCCTCAGCAGCCTCTTCTGGGGCGGGGTGATCGTGGTGGTGCCCATCTCCGTGGCCCTGTTCTTCATCAGCCAGAACGACCGGTTGGATCGCAAGATCTGATCCTCCGGCCCCAGCCGGATCTCCAGCGGCCGGGCAGGAAACCACCGGGGGTTTCCCTAAAGTGGCGGCAACCGTTCCGGCGGACCTTCCGGGATCGGGTGCCGCCGGCTTCGGCGGCTGCTCCAGCGCCCCCTTCCGAGAACCGCCTTGGTCAACGCCAGTCTCAACTGGGCCAGCATCGTCGGCATCGTGCTGGCCGTCGGTGGCGCCTTCCTCTACTTCATGCGGAGCTTCAAGCCCGCACTGGCCCGCGACTACGACGTCTTCTTCGCTGCCGTGGGCCTGCTCTGTGGCGGCATTCTCTTCTTCCAGGGCTGGCGCCTCGATCCGATCCTGCAGTTCGGCCAGTTCCTGCTCGCCGGCACCACGGTCTTCTTCGCCTACGAGAGCGTGCGGCTGAGGGGCGTCACCACCGAGCAGGCCCGCCGCTCCTCCTACTTCGAAGACGAGGAGCCGGCTCCCTTCCAGCCCCGCGGCGGCCTCGGCGGAGATCGGGACTGGGACGGTGGGCGCGAACGCTTCGACGAACCCGAGCCCCTGCGGCGACGCATCCCCTCCCGCGAGGCCGAGGAGGAGGACTTCTACCGCCCGCGGCGGTCGAGCCGCGCCGCCATCCCTGAGCGGGCCGCCAGCCGCCGCCCCCCCTCCTCCGAGTGGGATGAGCCCCGCGGCTCCCGCGCGGACGGGCCGGTTCGCGAAGCACAGGCACCGGCCCGGGATCCCTCCAGCTACGCCCCCTCCCGCAACCGCGGCGAAGCCGAGTTCGGCGCCAGGCGCCGCGATCGGGAAGCCGGCAGCGAAGCGCGGCGCGGCAGTCGGCCCACGGCCGCTGCCGATGCCATGCCCCGCTCCAGCCGCCGCCCAGGCGTCGTTTCCCCCCGGGGCGCTGAGGCCGGTGCACCCACCGCCGGCACCCCCGGGGTGCCCCAGGGCGATCCCCTGCGGGGAACGACGCGCTCCGAGCGCAGCGATGTGAGCGACGCCGACTTCGCGCCGATCAAGCCGCCGTCGAGCCCACCCCCGACCCGCCCCCGTCCGGAGGGTCCCGGCCCCTCCTCCCGCGACAACAGCTCCCGCTTCGACGACTGACCCCCTTCCGTCGCCTCTCGCCGCTGGCCTGCCTGGGTCTGGTGCTGTTCCTGGCCAGTTGCGGCTGGATCGGCCCTGGCCGGCGGCCGGCGGCCCCCCTGGGTCTGGGCACCGCCGACCGCCAGGATCCGGCCCTCAGCGGTGATGGCCGCTGGCTGGCGAGCATCGTGCCCCGCAGCGGCAGGGAGACTGTGCTCCTGCAGGAGCAGGCCTCGGGCCGGGTGGAGCCGCTGCGGCCCCTCATGCGCCATCAACCTCACCGCTCCCCCTCCCTGAGCTGGAACGGCCGCTATCTGGCGGTGCTGGTGCAATGGGGCAACCGGCCCACGGCCGTGATCGCCGACCGGCTCACCGGGCGGCTGCTGCCCCTGCCCCTGCCTGGGGAAGGGGATCCGGAGCGGCTGAGCCTGGCCCCCGACGCCCGCCGCTTGGCGGTGGAGCGGGTCCGCAGCGGCCAGCGGCGGATCGAGCTGTTCGATCTCGGGGGTCTGATCGAGCCCGACCCACCGATGGGCCAGGCGCTGGGAGGGCCGCAGCCCTGATGACCAGGCAGCCCCGCTTACGCCGCCCCCCGGGAGTGGCTCTCCTGATCACCCTTGGCGCGGGCCTGCTGCTGGCGGCCTGCGGCGGCATGCCCCGGCCCATGGCCGGCCTCGACCGGGCACTGGCGGCGGCGGGGCCGAGCCGGGATCCAGTGCTGGCCGGCCGCTGGCTGGCCGTGATCGCCGAACGGGGCGGGCGCGACCAGGTGCAGCTGATCGATGTGGAACGGGGCCTGCCGGTACCGCTCCCAGGCCTCAACCGTCCGGACGCCCAGCCGGTGAGCGTGGGGCTGGATGCGGCCGGGGAGCGGCTGGCGGTGGTGCGGCGGCTCGACGGCCGCACCGAACTGGTGCTCTACCGCCGCCGCTTCCAGTCGCTGGAGCCGATCCCGATGCAGCCGGCGGGCGTGCCGCGCCGGGTGAGCCTGCAGGCGGACGGCCGCCAGCTGGCGGTGGAGGTGAGCCGGGGTGGGGTGTGGCAGGTGGATCTGATCACCGTGCCCGGAGCGCCCTGAGGGGCTTCAGGGCACCAGACCGGCCCAGTGCAGGAAGGTGTCGCGGCTGAGGGCCTCGATCAGCAGCACGGCCACGAAGCCCAGCATCGCGAAGCGCCCGTTCACCCGCTCGGCATAAGCGCTCCAGCCGAAGGCCGGCACATCCGTGGTGGTGGCGCTCGTGGCCGGGGTGTCGGCGGAGGTCATCGGTTCAGACATGGCGACCGAAGTCATAGCCGGCCGTCGGCAGCAGCCGCCAGCCGCCGCTGCCGTCGAGCTCGAGCACGGTGTCGTGGTGGTCCACCAGGGTGGGCCTGTGACCCACGCTCACCAGGGCCATGTCCCGCTGGGCCACCAGCTCGTAGAGCACCCGTTCGGTGGCCACGTCGAGGGCGCTGGTGGCCTCGTCGAGCACCACGAAGCGGGGGGAATTGAGCAGCAGGCGGGCGAAGGCCAGACGCTGCTGTTCGCCGAGGGAGAGGAGGCGGGGCCAGTCCTGCTTGATGTCGAGATCGGGATAGCGCTGCACCAGATCCGGCAGGCGCACCTCCTCCAGCACATGGCGCAGCTGGTCGTCGCTGAAGCGATCGGTGGCCTGGGGATAGCAGAGCTGCTCCCGCAGGCTGCCCAGCAGCATGTAGGGCTTCTGGGGGATGAACATCAGCTCGCCCACGGGCGGGCGCTCCACCTGGCCCCGTACCGGCGGCCAGAGCCCGCTCACCAGGCGCAGGAAGGAGGTCTTGCCGCAGCCGGACGGCCCCACCACCAGCAGCCGTTCGCCGGGGCCCACGGAGAGGCTGAGATCCCGGATCAGCACCCGCTGGCTGCGGGGCGGCACCAGATCCACGTGCCTGACGCGGATGGATGCGATGCCGGCGGCCTCGCCCGCCCGCTGGGGCTCGGCCGCCTGCTGCGGACCGGCGGCGAGCGCATCGGCATCGAGGGCGGCCATCTCGCCGCCGATCGCCTCCACCTTGCCCTGGAAGCCTTCCAGACGGCTGATCGAGGCGGAGAAGGCGGCCAGCCGGTCGATGTTGTTGACGATGTAACTCACCGAGAACAGCACCTGGGAGAAGGCGATGCTGGCCTGGCCGAAGACACCGAAATCCACCTCTTTGGCGAAGTAGATCGGGGCGATCACCAGCCAGGGCAGGAAACGGGAGAAGTAGTCGTAGGAGCGCTGGATCACACTGATCAGCGCTTCCCACACGATCAGGCGGTTGTAGTTGCGGATCGCGCCTCCCAGCCGCCGCTCGCCCTCCTTGGCCTCCTGCTGTTCGCCGCGGTAGAAGGCGATCGATTCGGCGTTGTCGCGGATGTGAACGAGGCCGTAGCGGAAGTCGGCCTCGAGCTTGAGCTGCTGGTAGTTGAGGTTCACCAGCTTGCGGCTGGCGAACACGATCAGGGCCGTGCCGCCCACCGAGTAGGCCAGCAGCCAGAGGGCTAGGGTGCCGTTGATGCTCCAGAGAACGATGATGAAGCTGAAGAACGTCAGCAGGGCGGAGAGGATCTCCACCGTCACGCTCAGGCTGGTGGCGGTGAAGCTGGCGGCATCCTGAGAGATCCGCTGGTCGGGGTTGTCGATCTCCTCGACCGATTCATCGTTGGGGTTGAGGATATAATACGCCCGGTTGGTGAGATAGCGCTGCAGCAGGCGACTACTCAGCCACTGGCGCCAGAGGAGGCCGAGCTTGGGGATGAGGTAGCTCTGGATCGCCCGGATCGGCAGGGCGAGCACCAGGCAGAAGGCATAGATGGCAACGATCTTCCAGAACTCATCCGCCTTGTAGGCAACCAGCGCATTCTCGATGTTGCGGGCGACGAAACTGATGCCCACGTTGATGCCGTTGATCACCAGGATCAGCAGCGTGATCACCCCCAGCAGCAGCCAGGGCAGCCAGCGGCCCTGCCGCAGCTTGCCGCGGTGCCAGCCGAAGCAGCCCAGCCCGGCGGCGAACAGCACCATGATCACCGGGCCGATCGGGCTGGCCCAGAGCGCAGCCACCTGCTGGGGGACACCCGGCAGGAAACGGGCCTGAAGATCAGGGATCAGGGCCCCGCTGACGGCCACCGCCGCGGTGAGCAGCAGCAGGGTGAGTCCCACCACCACGGCCAGCAGGGCCAGCACCAGGAGCAGGAATGGGCCGGCGCTGCCGTCACCATCCTCGAGGGGGAGGAAGTAGGGCTGGGCCAGGCGCTGCAGCTTGCCGAGCTGCTGCCGGAAGGCCTGGAGGGGATTCATGGAGCGACGCGGATCAGCGCATTGTCGCCGCTGCCCCGCCCGCCTGGATGTCGCCCTCAGCCCGGCGGCCAGGCCAGCGGCCGGCCGGCGATGACGTGCAGATGCAGGTGGAACACCGTCTGGCCGGCCACCGCGCCGCTGTTGATCACCGTGCGGAAGCCCTCCAGCCCCTGCTCGCGGGCCAAGCGGGCGGCCACCAGCAGCAGGTGACCCAGCAGGGCCTGATGCTCGGGCCCGGCCTCGGCCAGGGAGGGGATCGGCTCGCGCGGAATCACCAGCAGGTGCACCGGCGCCTGGGGCGCCACGTCGCGGAAGGCCAGGCAGAGATCGTCGGAGTACACCGCATCGCAGGGAATCTCGCCGCGCAGGATGCGGCCAAAGATCGTGTCGACGGGGCCGGAAGCGGAGCCGGACATTGGGCGTGCCGGGAGGAAGGAAGCGGGGGGTGGCACTGGTGGAGCAGTGATCCCTGGGCGTGATGTTGGCACGGTGCAGCGGCGCCGCCCTCCGGGGCCTGGAGGCCCGGGAGGTAACGGTGGAGGTGGACATCGCCCCTGGGCTGCCGGGCCTGCAGCTGGTGGGGCTGGCCGACGCGGCGGTGCAGGAGGCCCGGGAGCGGGTGCGAGGCGCCCTGCGCCACAGCGGCCTGCGGGTGCCGCAGACGCGGGTGGTGGTGAACCTGGCCCCGGCCGATCTGCCCAAGGCCGGGCCGGGCCTCGACCTGCCGATCGCCCTCGGCCTGCTGGCGGCCAGCGGCCAGCTGCCGCCGGAGCAGCTGCGGGGCGTGTGGAGCGCCGCCGAACTCGGGCTGGATGGTGGGCTGCGTCCGGTGCGGGGGATGCTGGCGGTGGCGATGGCCGCCCGGGCGGCGGGGGCCCGGGCGCTGCTGGTGGCGCGGGCCAACGGAGCCGAAGCGGCCCTGGTGGGAACCCTGGCCGTGTGGCCCGTCGACGATCTGGCCGAGGCGCTGGCCGTGCTGGCCGATCCATCGGCCCATCGCCGGGTGCCGGCGCAGGCGGCGTGCCCGGCGGAGCCATCGGCGCCCGAGGCCGACCTGGTCGACCTGCACGGCCAGCTGCATGGGCGGCGGGCGCTGGAGATCGCGGCGGCCGGGGGCCATCACCTGCTGCTGGTGGGGCCCCAGGGCAGCGGCAAGACGATGCTGGCGCGGCGGCTGGCGGGCCTGCTGCCGCCCCTGGGCCGGGCCGAGGCCCTGGAGCTCACCCGGCTCCACTCGGTGGCGGGTCTGCTGCCGGAAGGGGGCGGCCTGGTGCGCCGCCGCCCGTTCCGCAGCCCCCACCACAGCTGCTCGGGGGCCGCCCTGATCGGCGGCGGTTCACCGCCGCGGCCCGGCGAGCTGAGCCTGGCCCACCGTGGGGTGCTGTTTCTCGATGAACTGGCGGAGTTCCGCCGCGAGGTGCTCGACCAGCTGCGCCAGCCCCTGGAGGAGGGGGAGGTGCGCCTGAGCCGTGCGCGTCACTCCTGCCGCTTCCCCTGCCGCATCACCCTGGTGGCGGCCACCAATCCCTGCCCCTGCGGCTGGTCCACCGAACCCGACCGCCACTGCCGCTGCGGCGAGGGGGTGCGGCGGCGCTACTGGGCCAGGCTCTCGGGCCCGCTGCTGGATCGGCTCGACCTGCAGGTGGTGATGCGCCGCACCGAGGCCGGCGCCCTCGCCGGCCTGGTGCGCCCAGGGAACCCAGGCAAGGCGGCCCCACCGGAAGACAGCCGCACGGTGGCGAGCCGGGTGCGGGAGGCCCGGAAGCGGATGGCGCGCCGCAACCCGGGTGGCGTCGCCAACGGGGATCTGGCGATGGACCAGCTGCAGGGCGTGCTGGATCTGGATCCTGCGGCCCTCGCGCTGTGGGAATCGGGTGTGGCCCATCGCGGCCTCACCGCCCGGGCGGCCCTGCGACTGCTGCGGGTGGCCCGCACGATCGCCGATCTCGGTGGCCGGACCCGGGTGGAGGAGGGGGCGATCGCCGAGGCGTTCACCTACCGCAGCTTCGACATCAGGGAAGGCGACGGGCGCGACGGCGGGGACGATCGCGGTAGGGCTGCATACCGATGGCGGGGGGACGGGTGAGCGCCTCCTGGCGCGGATCCCCGAAGGCATGGGCGATCATGTCTGCCATCCAGTGGAGCAACGCTGAACCCATGCCCGGCATGGAGCGGGGAGGGGTGGCGGCCATGGCCAACGGAGTGGCGGAAGAGGAAGCCATGGGAACCTGCAGGAAGGGCCTCTCCAGCCTGCCGACCTGCAGAACCCCGGGGAACAGGTAGAAGCACCTGTTCCCCGGGCCCATCAAGGGCTCAGCGGCGGCGGCGGCGCTGCTGGGCCTTGCGCTTGTACTTCTCGGTGGGGGTCTCGTGGTGGCGCAGGCGCTTGAGATCGGCGAAGATCCCTGCCTTGGACACCTGGCGCTTGAAGCGCCGCAGGGCGGATTCGATTCCTTCGTTCTCGCCGACGGTCACCTGGGTCATAAAAGGTGGTGGTGCACATGCATTCGGCAACCATAGCAACTGCCCGGCCGTCGCTCAGCGGGCCGGGAGCGCAGGCGGGGCCGACGCCGGCCCGGCAGCCGGAGCGGCGGGAGCAGCGGCCGGAGCGCCCGCCGGAGCAGCAGGCGCAGCGGCAGCGGAGCCCGGGAAGGCATCCGCGTAGAGGTAGACGTGGCCCAGGGCCCGGCCGCGGAAGCTGCGGCGCATCAGCTTCCAGCCGGGCTCGAGTTCGAGCTTGAGGAAGCCGCTGGCCTGGCCGCCCGCGCGGGCCACCACCATCTCGGGACCGGCACCGGCGCGGGTGGGCACGGCCAGCAGCAGCACATCGCCCTTCTCGCGGGTCACCATCAACCGGTAGACCGTGCCCAGGTCGCTGCCGGCGACGCGGACCGAGAAGCCGTTGGCATCGATGTAGCGGCTGCAGATGCCGGTGAAGTCGAAGCTGGCGAGCAGGGGATCCACCGCGGCGGGCTTGCTGGTGCCCACGGCGAAGCAGGGGCGGGTGCCGCGCACCTGCTCGTAGATGTTGAACTGGGAGCGTTCGCCGCTGCCGATCGGGGCGGCCACCAGCACGAAGCGGGAAGGATCGACCTCGGAGGCACCGAACAGAGACTGGGCCTGCGAGGGCGGCGCAGGGACCGTGGCCACCAGACCGGCGGCCAGGAGCAGCCGGGCGCCACGGCGCAGGAGCGGGGCGAAGGAGACGAGCGACACGGTGGCGAGGGAGGGAAAGATGGCGGGCGGAACCCCGGGACGACGATGGTATGAACCCCTGCAAGGGGCGCACGCCGTGGGGAGTGCCAGGCCCTCCGCTGCCTCAGGCCGGCCGGTTGATGCGGATGGCGGTGAACAGGGCGAGGGCGGTGCCGGGGAGGCTGCCGGCCAGGATCCAGCGGGTGGGGCCCACGCCGAGATCGGGATCGCCGTAGGCCAGCTCGAACACGCAGCCGGTGGCGGCGATGCCGAGCACGCAGGCCAGGGCGAGGAACAGACCCGCCAGGGGTTTCATCGGCATGGCGGTGTCAGCGGATCGAACGCACGTCGGAGCGCTCGAAACCATGCTGCTGCAGACCTTCGTTCAGGCTGAGCTCGTCGGTGACGCGATCCACGAACAGCACCCCATTGAGGTGGTCCATCTCGTGCTGGATGCAGCGGGCCATCAGGCCATCGGCCTTGAGCCGGCGGGGCCTACCCTGTTCATCGCGGAAGCTCACCTCCACCACCGAGGGGCGCACCACATCGAGATAGACGCCGGGGATGCTCAGGCAGCCCTCCTCATAGGTGTTGAAGGAGGCGCCGCTGGCGGTGATCTCGGGGTTGATCAGCACCAGCGGAGGGGTGGCCGGTTCGTCGAGATCGAGGTCGATCACCAGCAGCTGCTTGTGCACGCCCACCTGGGGGGCGGCCAGGCCGATGCCGCGGGCGGTGTACATGCTGCGCAGCATGTCGCGGGCCAGATCCCGGATGCCCTCATCGACGCGGCTGATGCGGCGGGCCGGGGCGCGCAGCTCCTTGGAGCCCAGCTTGTGGATGGCAAGCGGAGGTGTGTCCAGGGGCTCCTTCGGCACCTGGACCGTGCGGTTGCCCTGCTCGGCCGTCCGGGCCATCTGGGCGAAGCTGCGCGCCAAGGGCTCACCTGAAACGATGGGAGCGATTCTAGGAGTCGCGGGAGGAGCCAGGGTGGGCGTGAAGCACGGCAGGGCGGTATCCGCGGCGGTGGCCGTGGGCCGCACGCCCACCCTGAAGGAGCCGCTGTTGGAAGGCGGCCGGCTGTTCTGGCTGGAGCAGCGCCCCCAGGAGAAGGGCCGCACCACCCTGTGGATGCGAGCAGGCGATGGCAGCGTGAGCGAGCTCACCCCGGCCCCGCGCGATGTGCGCAGCCGAGTGCACGAGTACGGCGGCGGCGCCTACGCCGTGGCCGGCGACACGGTGGTGGTCGTAGATGGGGCCGACGGCTGCCTGTGGCGCCTCGACCTTCCCCCCGACGACACCGCAACCGTCGCCGCGGCTCCCCTCCCTGAGCCCGTGCGCCTCACGCCTCCGGCGCCGCCGGAAAGCCCCCGCGGCTTCGCCGATGGCCGGATCGACCGCCGGCGCGGGCGCTGGCTGGGGGTGATGGAGAGCGGAGGCCGCGACCATCTGGTGGCCGTGCCGCTGGCGGGCGGGGAGCCGCAGGTGCTGCATGAGACCGCCGACTTCTGCGGCTACGCGGTGGTGAGCCCCCAGGGGAACGCCCTCGCCTGGGTGGAATGGCAGCAGCCGTTCATGCCCTGGGACCGCAGCCGGCTGTGGCTGGCCGGCCTGGATGAGCAGGGGGGCCTGGTGGATCCGCGGCCGGTGGCCGGCTCCGGTCCGGAGGACGAGCGGGGCGTCTCCGTGTTCCAGCCGCTGTGGGCCGGCAGCGATCTGGTGGTGGCGAACGACCGCAGCGGCTGGTGGAACCTGGAGCTCCTGGCGGGGGCGGCGGATCTGCCGGCAACGGCGGAAGCGGCCTGGGAGCCGCTGCTGCCGATGGAGGCGGAGTTCGCCATGCCCCAGTGGGTGTATGGCATGCGCACGAGCGTGTGGGACGGGCGGCAGCTGCACGCCATCGCCTGCCGCGAGGGCCGATGGCACCTGGGGAGGATCGGGGCGGGGACATGGGAGCCCCTGGCGCTTCCCTTCGACGACCTCGCCGCACTCCACACCGAAGGCGTGCGTCTGGTGGCGATCGCCGCCTCCCCAACCACCCCCGCCGGCCTGCTGGAGGTGGTGGAACTCGACAGCGGCATCTGGCGTCACACGCCGGCGGCCCCCTGTCCGCTGGAGGGGAAGCGGATCCCGATGCCCGAACCCCTGTGGTTCGAGGGCCACGGCGGCCGGCCGACCCACGCCTGGCTCTACCCCCCCGCCGGCGGCGCCCATCCCGGCACCCCCCTGCTGGTGAAGGGGCACTCCGGCCCCACCGCCATGGCCCGCACCGGCCTGAATCCGGCCTTGGCCTTCTGGACCAGCCGCGGCTGGGGGGTGGTGGATGTGAACTACGGCGGCTCCACCGGTTTCGGCCGGGCCTACCGCGAACGGCTCGACGGCCAGTGGGGGGTGGTGGACGTGGCCGACTGCGCCGCCGCGGCCCGGGCCCTGGTGGCCGCGGGCCGGGCCGATCCGCAGCGGATCGCGATCGAGGGGGGCAGCGCCGGCGGCTTCACCGTGCTGGCCGCCCTTTGCTTCACGGAGGTGTTCCGGGCCGGCGGCTGCCGCTATGCCGTCACCGATCTGGCGGCCCTGGCCCGCCACGATGACCATCGCTTCGAGGCCCGCTACCTCGACGGACTGGTGGGTCCCTGGCCCGAGGCCGCCGCCGTGTACGCCGAGCGCTCGCCGCTGCAGCATCAGCAGCGGATCACAGCGCCGGTGATCTTCTTCCAGGGACTGGAGGATCGGGTGGTGCCGCCGGAGCAGACCGAAAGGATGGCCCTGGCGCTTTCGGAGCGGGGGGTGCCGGTGGAACTGCACCTGTTCCCGGGCGAAGGCCACGGCTTCCGCAGCCAGGAGGTGCAGATCCAAGTGCTCGAGGCCACCGAGGCCTTCTTCCGCAGGCACTTCCACCTGTGATCCAGACCTTCGCGCTCGCCCTGCTGCTTCTGATCGCCCTGCTGGCCGTGGGGACCCTGCTGGGACGGGGCCTGGGCAGCCACCGCTGGGGGATTCCCGAGGCGCTGCTGGCCGGCAGCCTGGGCCTGCTGGTGGCGCCGTCGGGGCCCTGGCCCCTGATTCCCCAGGCCGTGATCGACCTCTGGGACCAGCTGCCGCTGATCCTGCTGACGATGGTGTTCGGCTCCCTGCTGCTGGGCAAGCCGCTGCCGCAGCCGGGGGGCCTGTGGCGCCCGCTCTCGGCCCAGGTGCTGCTGGCCCTCACCCTGGCCTTCGGCCAGTTCCTGGTGGCGTCCCTGGCCGTGATGCTGCTGCTCCAGCCGTGGCTGGGGGTGAGTTCGGTGATGGCCTGTCTGATCGAGGTGGCCTACGAGGGCGGGCACGGATCAGCGGCCGCCATGGGGCCCACCTACGAGCGGCTGGGACTGGTGGGGGGCGAAGCGCTGGGACTGGCGATGGCCACCGTGGGGCTGCTGGCCTCCACCCTGGTGGGCGGGCTGGTGGTGGTGATGGCCCGCGGCTGCGGCTGGCTCACGGTGTTTCCGCCCGTGGCGGACCCGGACTCTCCCGGCATCGCCGTCGAGACCGAAGCCCCAGCCGACACGGAGTCGGCCGGCGGCAGCGTGGCGCCCAGCGGCCAGGCCGCCAGCGCGCTGGCGGCCTGGTTGGTGAACCTGGCGCTGGCGGGGATCGCGGTGGCGATCGGCTGGCTCGCCCTGGGGGCCCTGCACGCGTGGGCGCGGGGAAGCGAGGGAGTGCTGCGCAGCGTGATCGACGCCCTGCCGGTGTTCCCGCTGGCGCTGGTGGGGTCGCTGCTGGTGCGGCTGGTGCTCGAGCGCAGCGGACGGACCGCCCTGGCTTCGGCGGCGATTCAGAGCCGCATCGGCACCCTCTGCGCCGACCTGCTGATCACCGCCGCCACCGCCTGCCTCGACATCTCCCTGCTGGCGCACAACTGGCGGCCGCTCACCGTGCTGGCCCTGGTGGGGCTGGTGTGGAACCTGGGGGTGATCCTGCTGCTGGCCCCCCGGATCCTGCCGGCGGACTGGTTCGAACGGGCGATCCTGGAGTTCGGCCAGGCCACGGGCGTGGCCGCCAGCGGGCTGCTGCTGCTGCGCATGGCCGACCCGGACGACCGCAGCGAGGCCCTGCCGGCCTTCTCGATCAAGCAGCTGCTGCTCCAGCCCCTGCTGGCCGGCGGCGTGATCACCGTGGTGGCCCCCCTGGCGGTGGATGGCTGGGGCCTGCCGGTGTGGACCGGCGTGTGCCTCGGGCTGGTGGTGCTGTGGATCGGGCTGGGCCTGTGGCTGGGTCGCCGGGCGGCCTGATCACCGCACCATCGCCGCCACGTTGCCGCCATCCACCGTGATCAGGGCGCCGGTGGTGCGCTCGAGGCGGGCGAGGGCCACGAAGGCGTCGGCCACGTCCGTGGCGCGCACCTCGGCCCCCAGCAGGTTGCCGGCCATGTAGGCCGCCTCGCTCACCCCTCGGGCGGCGGAGCGCTCGCGGATCATGGCGTCGTCGAGCAGGCCGGAGCGGATGCGATCGGCATTGAGGCCGTTGGCGCGCACGCCGCTGGCTCCCTGCTCCAGGGCGTACTGGCGCATCAGGGCCAGCAGGGCGGCCTTGGCGATGCCGTAGGCGCCGAAATCGGGGCCTGGGTTGAGGGCCTGCTTGGACACGTTGTAAAGTAACTGGCCGCCGGGGAGGGCTCCGCCGCCGTTCTGGGCGCGGAACACCACCAGGGCGGCCTGGCTCACGCTCTGGTGGGCGAAGAAGTTGAGCTCGAAGCAGGCCCGCAGATCGGCAGCGGCCAGATCGGCGATGGCGCCAGTCCAGGCGGCACCGGCGTTGCTCACCACGATGTCGAGACCGCCGAAACGGGCGGCAACCCGGGCGATCGCCGCGCGCACCGCCGCCGGGTCGGTGACGTCAGCGGCCAGGGGGAGGGCCTGGGGGCCACAGGCGGCCGCCGCGGCCTTCGCCGCCTCGGGATCGCGGTCGAGCACGGCCACCTCCGCCCCGGCGGCGGCGAACGCCCGGGCGGTGGCGGCACCGATCGCACCACCACCGCCGGTGACCAGCACCACGTGGCGGGCCAGGGGCTTCTCCACCCCCTTGCCGAGCTTGGCCTGCTCGAGGCTCCAGTACTCCATGTCGAAGGTGTCGGCTTCATCCACCGGCTCGAAGCGCCCTACCGCCTCGGCGGCCAGCAGGGTGCGGGCCCAGGCCTCGCCGATGTCGGCCGCCACCGCCGCATCCGCCGCCGAGCGGCCGATGCCGATCAGCCCCAGACCGGGCACGGCCACCAGCCGGGGCAGGGAATCGAGCGGCTTCTTGATGCCGCCCGCCCGCCCGTTCTGGCGTTCGAAATAGGCCTTGTAGTCGGCGATGTAGGCGGCCAGGGCCGCCTCGATCGCCGCCGGGGAGGGATCGGCGCTCAGCACCAGGGGAAAGGCCTTGGTGCGGATCACGTGGTCGGGGGTGGCCACGCCGCGGCGGGCCCAGTCGGCCAGGCGCGGATCGTCGACGACCGAGCGGGTGAGCGGGGTGTCGCGCAGCGCCAGCAGCCAGCGGATCGGTGCTCGCTCGGCCTGGGCGGCTCGGGCCAGGGCGCCCCGCAGCACCGGCAGCAGGGCCGCCGCCCCGCCGGCGGACTCCGGCAGGGGCTCAGGAGCGGCGGACACCGCGGCATCGGACACCGCCGCGCCGGAAGCCTGGCCCAGACGCTCCTCGGCCTGCCGCACCAGCTCGATCATGCGCTCGTAGCTCTGCTTCGCGGTGGTACCGAAGGAGAACAGGCCGTGCTTGAGCAGCACCATGCCCTCCAGTTCCACTCCCGCGGCCCGGGCCCGCTCCTCGGCCTGTTCATAGGCCGCCGCCGCCGCCAGGGCCAGGTCGAAGCCAGGCATCACATAGGGCACCAGGGCCACCCGTTCGCCGTACACCTGGCGGCAGATCTCGGCGGCATCCGGCTGATCCGCCAGGGCCAGCAGGGCCACCGCATGGGTGTGGTCGACGAACTTGTGGGGCAGGAAGGCGTGCAACAGCGCCTCCACCGAGGGATTCGGCGCCGCAGGATCGATCAGGTTGCGGCGCTGGGCGGCCACCATCTCCTCGTCGCTCAGGGCCGGCAGGGCCCGCAGGGCCTGCAGCTCCTGGAGCCTCACGGCCGGATGCCCGGGCGGCTCGATCGTGCCCAGATCCCAGCCCGACCCCTTCACACACAGCACCGGGATCGTCTCGCCCAGCAGGCCGGTGACTTTGGTTTTCACCGAGGTGTTGCCGCCGCCGTGGAGCACCAGGTCGGGATCGGCGCCCAGCAGGCGGGCGGAATAGGTGCGCAGGGCGAGGTCCTCACCCACCCCCTGGGCGCCGTAGCGGGCGATCGCTTCGGCGGCCTCGGCCTCCGACCAGCGGTTGAGCACGGGCATGGGCGGAAAGGGCAGCGGAAGCAGGGCCTGAGGCTAGGGGCCGGCCCGGATCCTCGAACAGCGCATCCGGCCCGTGGCCGAACCGATCCATCGAAGACCGAACCCTTGGCCATGGCTAGCGTTCCGGAGGATTCGCCCCGGGCTCCGACACGGCCATGCTGCGCACCGTTCTCTTCCTGATCACGAACCTGGCGGTCGTGCTCACCATTTCGCTGATCCTGAGCCTGCTCACGAGCCTGGGTCTGCTGCCGCCCGACCTGCCCTTGCTGCCGCTGCTGGTGAGCAGCTTCGTCTGGGGGGTGCTGGGGGCCTGGATCTCCCTGCAGTTCTCCGCCGAATCCGCCAAGCGGATGATGGGCGTTCAGCTGGTGGGCCCGGGCAGCGGCGGCGCCGGCAGCTGGCTGCACACCACCGTGGCCCGGCTGGCCTCCCAGGCCGGCCTGCCCACCCCCGAGGTGGGCGTGTACGGCTCGCCGGAGTGGAACGCCTTCGCCACCGGTCCCTCCCGCAACCGGGCGCTGGTGGCGGTGTCCACCGGCATCCTCGAAGGCATGCCGCCCGAGGAACTTGAAGCGGTGCTGGCCCATGAGATGAGCCACGTAGGCAACGGCGACATGGTGACGATGACCCTGCTGCAGGGGGTGATCAACGCCTTCGTGATGTTCCTGGCCCGGGCGGTGGCCTTCGCCCTGCCGCGGGGCCAGCGCGACGACGGCCGCGACTACGCGCCGCCGCCGACGATGCTGCTGGTCTGGCCCCTGGAGGTGGTGCTGGGCGTGCTGGGGTCGCTGGTGACCGCCTGGTTCTCGCGCCACCGGGAGTTCCGGGCCGATGCCGGTGCCGCGCGCCTCACCTCCCCCGACGCCATGGCGGGCGCCCTGGCCCGGCTGGGTGGGGTGGAGAACCTCCAGGATCCCCGCGACGAACCCACCCTGGCCACCCTCAAGATCAACGAGCCCCCGGGCTTCCTGCGCCTGTTCGCCAGCCATCCACCGCTCGAGGCCCGCATCCGGGCCCTGCAGGAGGCGGCCCGCAGCGGCCGCCTGGCCTGATCCCGGGCCGTTCGTGATGCGCGCCGTCGCCGCCGTTCCGCCCGCAAGCACCGCCGAACCGGGCAGCGCCCCTGTGCTGCAGGATCTGGATCTGCCCGCCCCCCGGCCCGGAGACCACGACCTGCTGGTGGCGGTGGAGGCGGTGGCCGTGAACCCGGTGGACACCAAGGTGCGTGCGGGGCTGGCCCCGGGAACGCCCCCGCGGGTGCTGGGCTGGGACGGCTGCGGCCGGGTGGAGGCGATGGGCGCGGCGGTGGACGGCTTCGCGCCCGGCGATCGGGTGTGGTTCGCCGGCGACATCACCCGCCCCGGCTGCCAGGCCCAGCTCGTGGCCGTGGATGCCCGCATCTCCGCCCGGGCCCCCCGCAACCTGGGCACGGCGGAAGCCGCGGCCCTGCCGCTTACGGCGCTCACCGCCTGGGAATCGCTGTTCGATCGGCTCGACCTCGATCCGGAAGGGGGCGACGCCGGCCGCTCCCTGCTGGTGCTGGGCGGGGCCGGCGGCGTGGGGTCGGTGCTGATCCAGCTGGCGCGCCGCGCCGGCCTGCTGGTGATCGCCACCGCCTCCCGGCCCGAAAGCCGGGCGTGGGCACGTGAGATGGGCGCCGATCACGTGCTCGACCATCGCGAGCCCCTGGGTCCGCAGCTGCAGGCCCTCGGCCTCGATGGCGTGGATCTGATCGCCAACCTGCACGACACCGATGCCTACTGGCAGGCGATGGCCGAACTGATCCGGCCGCAAGGATCGATCGTGGCGATCGTGGGCAACCGCGCCCCCCTCGATCTGGATCTGCTCAAGTCGAAGAGCGTGCGCTTCTGCTGGGAGTTCATGTTCACCCGCCCGCGCTACGGCACCGCCAACCTGGCGGAGCAGGGGAGGATCCTGGCCTGGGTCGGCGAGTTGGTGGAGGCCGGTGAGCTGCGCACCACCCTCGGCCACACCCTGCGCCCGATCGCGGCCCACACCCTGGAGCAGGCCCATGGCCTGCTGGCGAGCGGCCGCACGATCGGCAAGATCGCCCTCGAAGGCTGGGGCTGAGCCGGCGCGGCCCCCCTAGGCCTCAGCGGCGGGCCACCAGCACCCGGTGGCGCGGATCAGCAGCCTCCCGCCGCACGTCGCTGAAGCCCGCCTCCGCCAGGGCCGCCGGCAGATCGAGGCCGAAGTAGTCAGCCAGATAGGGCTCGGTGCTCTTGAGCAGGGTGGCGATCGGCGCCGGCAGCCGGCGGATAACCTCCGAGTCGGGGTCCTGATCCACCAGGGCGATCACGCCGCCGGGGCGCAGCAGCCGGGCCGCCTCGCGCAGCACGGCCCGGGTGGCCCCGGCCGGCAGCTCATGGCACACGAACTGGAGGGTGATCAGGTCGTAGGCGCCGCCCTCCAGGCCGGTGGCTTCGGCGGCGGCATGGTGCCAGGCGGCGATGCGCCCCTCGGGATCGCGCACCCGGGCCACCGCCAGCATCTGGGGCGAGAGGTCGAGGCCCTCCACCGCGGGGGCGTCAGCATCACCGCGGCCTTCGAGCCAGTCGAGCAGAGCGAGGGTGCCGACCCCCACCGAACAGCCCATGTCGAGGGCCCGGTTCACCGGAGCGCTGAGGCTGGGTTCGATCGCCGCGAAGATGGCCGACCGCAGCCGCTCCTGGGCGACTTCCGGGGCGAGATCGGGTTCCTGCGGCCACACCCGCAGGGCCATCGAGTCGGTGGCCTGCTCCGCCTCGCAGGCCGCCTCCCAGCAGAGGTTGCCCTGGTCGTAGGCGTGGAAGCGGGCGCGGTAGTAGGCCGGCGCCTCCGTGGCGGCGTTGGTGACCGCGGCCAGCAGAGGTTCGGCCTGCGCCCGCAGTTGCTCGCGACGGTCGCGCCAGGCGATTCCCCGCCCCTCGGCGGTGCGGATGATCAGGCCGCGCGCCTGCTGGAACAGCAGCTGGCGCAGCGGCTCCACCGCCAGCAGCCGATCGATCGCCCAGCCCAGGGGGTGACGCGAGGCCACCCAGTTGGGGGGCGGCGGCGCCGTACTCAGGGCCGGGGTGGCGGGCTGGGCCGGGGCGAGGGCCATGGGATGGGAGGCAGGAGGAGGGTGGCCCCGGAGGGCTTCATGTCTGCCATTTTCCCCGCGACGCTTCACACGGGGAGGTACTGACCCCAGCAGCCCGGCTCAGCGATACGAGCCGTCACCCAACGGGACAACCGGGCCGATTGAACAGAGCTTCAAGCGCAACTCCTTCCGAGCTGATCCGATCAGATCGGATCAGTTTCGGTTGCTGCGGTTGCCCGCGAGGGATGCATATTCTGCACCTCAAGGCCATGCCGGGCTGCCTGGCCCATGGCCACTGGGGGAAGAAACCTTCCAGTGATCGATCGGCAGAAGCTCGAGTTCGGCCTCGAGGCGATGGAGTTGGCGCTGG
>JBJTUJ010000034.1:0-7647 GCA_046080685.1 Cyanobium sp.
GTGCTGGGTGCCCGGCAGCTCCCACCAGGCCCGGGGCTCGCCGTGCCAGGGGATCAGCCGTCCGGGCAGCAGCAGGGCCAGGGCCGCCAGCAGCAGGGCGACCATCACCATCGCCAGCAGCACCCAGCCTGGCAGCGCCCCGGGCCACTGGGTCACGAAGGTGGCCCGCACCGCATAGACCCCGATCGTCAGGGCGATCCAGATGCGGAACGGAGCCCAGGGATCGCGCCGTCGCACCACGCTCAGATCGTCCGTCTCACAGGGGTAGCCTATGGGCCCCGGGGGTTGGATCCGACTCCGACGCGATGGTCGACTCCCGCGCGATGGTCGACGCTTCCTCCCCTTCCCCCGCCTCGGGTTCCGGCGAGGCTTCCCCGCTCCCCGCCGCCGGTCCCTGGCTCCGCTTCCTGCGGGCCCTGGCCGGCCTGCCCAGCCCGGATGGTCGTTCGCTGCTGGATGCCGCCTGGGACGATCTGCGCCGGCCCACGGAGGCGGTGCTCGAGCTGTGGCAGGACGGCCGCCGCCGCCAGCGCCTGCCCCTGGGCGAGGGGCGGGTGCGCATCGGCCGCGATCCCGGCTGCGAACTGCCTGTGGACGCGACGGGGGTCAGCCGCATCCACGCGATCGTCGAGAAGGACCGCCCCGGGGACCGCGATTTCACCCTGGAGGACTTCGACTCCGCCAACGGGCTGTTCTTCCGCGACCGGCGCCTGCAGCTCCTGGGCCTGCGCCACGGCGATGAGGTGCAGCTCGGCTCGCCCCTCAAGGGAGGCACCCCCACGCTCCGCTACCTCCATCCGCGCAGCCCGCTCGAGCGGCTGATCCATGGCGCCGGGCTCGGGGCCCTGGTGGGCTCGGGGGTGCTGGTGGCCGGGCTGCTGGCGGCGAGCACCGTGGTCGGAGGCTCCACGATCCGCACGATCGGTGGTCCGGTGCAGGTCGTCGCGGCCGACGGCCAGCGCATCGATCCGCGCGAGGGTTCCGCCACCCCCCTGCCCTCCCTGTCCGACTATCCGCTGCACCTGCGCCGGGCGCTGGTGTCCTCGGAGGACAGCCGCTTCGGCTGGAACAGCGGCCTGGATCTGTTCGGCACCCTGCGCTCGCTGGTGCGGGCAAGCGGCGGCGGCAGCGGCCTCACCCAGCAGGTGGCCCGCCTCTACTACCCCGCTGTGGGCACCGACTTCAGCCTGGCCCGCAAGCTCCGGGAGCTGTGGGTGGCCTGGCAGCTGGAGACCGGCTTCAGCAAGAACCAGATCCTGAAGATGTACCTCGACCGGGCCCATCTCGGTCTCGGGGTCGACGGCTTCGAGCGGGCCGCGCGCCTTTACTTCCGCAAGTCGGCCCGCGATCTGGATCTGGCCGAGTCGGCCTTCCTGGTGGGCCTGTTGCCCAGCCCCAACGGCTACAGCCCCTGCTTCGCCCCGCCCCCCTCCGCAGGCGAGGAGACATGGCTGCCGGTGCTGCGCCGCAACCTGGTGCTGCGCCGCATGCATGAGGACGGGGCGATCGGACAGGACGCCCTGCGCGATGCCCTCCGCCGCCCCCTGAACATCGACCCCTCGGTCTGCCGCGCCTCCACCTGGCAGAGCCATCCCTATTTCAGCGATTACGTGGTCGGCGAGCTCCAGGGCCGCCGCTTCGGCCTTCAGCTCGACGAGACCCGCAGCGGCGGCAACTACCACGTGGTGAGTACGATCGATCCGCGGCTGCAGGGCATCGCCGAAGCCGAGTTGCGGCGCTTTCTGCGCCGGCAGGGGGAGGCGGCGGGCCTCACCCAGGGGGCGCTGATCACCGTCGACGTGCGCAGCGGCGAGATCCTCGCCTATGTGGGCGGCGGCGACTACGCCCGCAGCAGCTTCGACCGGGTGCAGGCCCTGCGGCAGCCCGGCTCCACCTTCAAGCTGTTCCCCTTCCTGAAGGCGCTGGAGTCGGGGATCGAGCCGGGGGAGCCGGTATCCTGCGCCCCCCTGGGCTACGTCGCCGGTTGTCGCCGCGGTGGCGGCAGCCAGAGCGTGGCCGACGGCTTCGCCCATTCCGAGAACGTGGTGGCCCTGCGCCTGGCCGACCGGGTGGGCCTGGAGGCGGTGATCCGCCGGGCCCGCGACCTCGGGATCAGCACGCCGCTGGAGGCCAGCCACAGCATGGTGCTGGGGGGCAGCGAAACCTTCCTCTACGAGATGGCCCGGGCCTACGCGGTGGTCGCCAACGGCGGCCGCAGCGTGCCCCTGCACGGGGTGCGCCGCATCTACGACCTGGGGGTCTGCGGTTCGGCCTGGGCCCTCGATCGCTGTCCCGCCCGCGGCATCACCGATCCGGTGGGAGAGGAGTCCCGTCAGCTGATCGACCCGGCGGTGGCGGGCCAGCTCGATCGGCTGCTGCGCCAGGTGGTGAGCAAGGGCACCGGCCGCCCGGCCGCCGTGGTGCCCGATGCCCGCGGCAAGACCGGCACCACCGACAGCGCCGTGGATGTGGCGTTCATCGGCTACTCCCCCGCC
This sequence comes from Cyanobium sp., assembly GCA_046080685.1. Lineage (GTDB taxonomy): Bacteria > Cyanobacteriota > Cyanobacteriia > PCC-6307 > Cyanobiaceae > Cyanobium. Next base: position 2,496 of record JBJTUJ010000034.1, read on the forward strand.
AGCGGTCTGCTCACGGCCATCTGGATGGGCAACGACGACAACCGGCCGGCCCCTGCCGCCAGCAGCCATCTGCCCGCCACCCTCTGGGGCCGCTACATGGCCCGGATCGCCGCCTGAGTGCCCCGGCTCAGCCGCCGGATCGCACCCTCAGCCAGGCCTCGATCAGGGCCCGCCCCCAGGTGAGCAGGGCCCAGGAGGCCCCGAACACCAGGCCCCACCACCAGGTGGAGGCCAGCAGGCGCTGGCGGGGCTCGCCGTCGTCGTCCTCCCGCTGCCGGGGCAGGATCCAGCGGAGCTGCAGGGCGCCGAACACCAGGAACGGCACCCAGGCCGGCACGGCGATCGGCCCCACCGGAAAGGACAGTTCCCGCCGCTGCAGCAGCCCCAGCGCCACCGGCAGGGCCAGCAGGGCGCTCACCGCTCCGGTGGCCCCCTGCCAGCGGGGGCTGAGGAGTCCCAGGCGGCGGGCACAGAGGGCGGCGGCGCCTGTCGTGGCCAGGGACGTGAGCACATAGCGGAGCACCGCCTCCCCCAGGGACAGGGGCGAGGAGCCGAGGATCAACAGCAGGATCAGCACGTTGAGTACCGCCTCGCCGTTGCGCAGGTGAATCCAGGGGGAGCTCGCCCACAGCCAGGCCAGGCGCGGCTCGCAGCCGCGGACGGGATCCAGGCTGCAGCGGCGGCGCCATCGCCGCAGGGGGCCGTAGGTGAGCACCTGGGTCAGCAGGATCCACGACGCCAGGAACAGGCCGGCGCTGGCGGTCCAAGGCCCCGGAACCGTGCGCGCCACCACGCCGGCCAGCCAGGAGAGCACGGCGGCGGCGGCCACGGCCAGGGCCATTCCGGGCCCGATCGCCTGCAGGTCGTCGGCCAGGGAACCGGCCCAGACGCGCAGCGTCGGCCCGGCCGGGCGGCGGCGAGGACCCAGCCCCGGCTCTCGCCCCGACCCGGTTGGCGGTGCCTGCTCCGCCGCTGCGAGGGGCCCCAGGGGGGGGGCATCGAAGGCCGCCTCCAGCAGGGCCAGCAGTTCGCCCAGTACCCGCGGGGCGTAGGTCTGGGCGAGTTCGTCGGCCAGATTGCTGAGGGCGCGGCGGCGTGTGAGCCCCTGGCTGTTCAGGGCCTGCCGGAACTGCGGCCGGCTGGCCAGATCGCGCAGAGGGCCTTCAAGGCTGCGGTCGGCGCCGAGCCAGTCGCCGAACCGGTTCGCCAGGGCCCGGCCGTTGTCGGGCGGGATCGTGCCCTGCCGCAGGGCGGCGCCCAGTTGCCGCCCCAGGTCACGGCCCGTGCCCATCCCCATCTGTTCACCGGGGTTGAGCTTAGGCAGGGGAGGTGCCCCCGCCCGAGGCCGCATGCTGCTCGAACCGGGCCGCCGCCGCCGCCGTGGCCTCGCACGCGAACAGCTCGGCGACGACCTCCGGGGCGAGGGTGAAGGTGTCCAGTCCCTCGGCCGCCAGCCGTCCGAGGTCGGCGGGCCGCCGCACGCTGGCCGCCAGCAGCCGCACCTCGCTGCCCACCCCCCGCAGGGCCTGGTGCATGGCGATCAGCTCGGCGTGCCCGTCGCGACCCTGATCACAGATCCTTCCCAGGTAGGGGGCGATGTACTGCGCCCCGAGGGCCGCGGCCACCAGCACCTGGGCCACCTCGTAGCAGGCGGAGAAGGTCACGGGCACGCCGGTCGCGATCAGCTGTCCGGCCGCCAGGCAGCCCTCCCGGGTCACGGGCAGCTTCACCACCACCCGCCCGGGATCGAGGCCATGAAGGGTCCGGCCGCAGGACTCCAGCCGATCGGCCTCCTGCCCCCAGGCCTGCAGGTGCAGCTCCAGGCAGCCCAGCTCCCGCGCCAGGTCCACCAACTCCGCCAGCGCCTCCAGGCGACAGGGGCGGCCCACCCGTGCCAACAGGGTGGGGTTGGTCGTGACCCCGTGGAACAGGCCTCCCGGCAGCCAGCGTTGCCACTGGTTTGGATCGGCGCTGTCGAGGAACAGACGGAGGGACATCCCAGGGATCGCCGCCGAGCGGCGGAGGGAGGAGCGGGCAGAAAAAAGCCCCGGGAATGCCGGGGCGCGCAGGACGATGGGCCAACTGGAGCCGGGGGAGAGAGTTCAGGCGCCCTTGCTGGCCTGCACCCGGGCCCGGGCGCGGCCGAGGGCCTGGATGGCCTTGAGCTTCTCGGGGCTCGGGGGCTTGCCGTCGAAGGTGGCGGCCGCCTGCTGGGCGGCCTCGAAGTCGCGGGCGGCGACGGCGGCATCGATGCGGCTGCCGAGTTCGGCGCCGTTCACCAGCACCGTGACCTCGTTGGCCTCAACCTCGGCGAAGCCGCCGGTGAGGGCGATCGACTGCCAGGCATTCCCCTCGCGCAGGCGCAGAACGCCGGCGTCGAGGGCCGTGATCATCGACACGTGACCGGTGAGGATGCCCAGCTGACCGGTGGTGCTGGGCAGGATCACCTCGTCGGCGCTGCCGTCGTAGACGCTCTGGTCGGGGGCGAGAACGCGCAGGTTCAGGGTCATCTCACTTGGCCTCGGAGAGGATCTTCTGGGCCTTGGCCTTCACCTGATCGATGGTGCCCACGAGGTAGAAAGCCTGCTCGGGCAGGTCGTCGAGTTCGCCGGCGAGGATCATGTTGAAGCCCTTGATCGTTTCCTCGAGCTTCACGTACTCACCCTTCTGGCCGGTGAAGATCTCCGCCACGAAGAAGGGTTGCGACAGGAACTTCTCGATCTTGCGGGCCCGGTCCACCGTGCGGCGGTCTTCTTCGGAGAGTTCATCAAGGCCGAGGATGGCGATGATGTCCTGCAGTTCCTTGTAGCGCTGCAGGGTGGACTGCACCGAACGGGCGGTGCGGTAGTGCTCGTCGCCCACCACGGAGGGCTGGAGCATGGTGCTGGTGGAATCGAGGGGATCCACCGCCGGGTAGATGCCCTTGGAGGCCAGGCCGCGGCTGAGCACGGTGGTGGCGTCGAGGTGGGCGAAGGTGGTGGCGGGAGCGGGGTCGGTGAGGTCGTCGGCAGGCACGTACACGGCCTGGATCGAGGTGATCGAACCTTCGAGGGTGGAGGTGATGCGCTCCTGCAGCTCACCCACGTCGGTGCCGAGGGTGGGCTGGTAGCCCACGGCCGAGGGCATGCGGCCCAGCAGAGCCGACACTTCGGAGCCGGCCTGCACGAAGCGGAAGATGTTGTCGATGAACAGCAGCACGTCCTGCTTGTTCACGTCACGGAAGTGCTCGGCCATGGTGAGCGCCGACAGACCAACGCGCATGCGGGCGCCGGGGGGCTCGTTCATCTGGCCGTAGCAGAGGGCCACCTTCGACTTGGAGAGGTCTTCGGAGTTGATCACTCCGGATTCCTTGAATTCCTCGTAGAGGTCGTTGCCTTCGCGGGTGCGCTCACCCACGCCGCCGAACACGGACACACCGCCGTGCTCCTTAGCAATGTTGTTGATCAGCTCCTGGATCAGCACGGTCTTGCCCACGCCGGCGCCGCCAAACAGGCCCACCTTGCCGCCCTGGCGGTAGGGAGCCAGAAGGTCGATCACCTTGATGCCGGTCTCGAACACCTTGGGCTTGGTCTCGAGCTCGGTGAGCTTGGGAGCCTCGCGGTGGATCGGGGCGGTGAGGGTGGTGGCCACGGGGCCCTTCTCGTCGACGGGCTCCCCGAGCACGTTGAAGATGCGGCCCAGGGTGGCCTCACCCACGGGCACGCAGATGGGGGCGCCGGTGTCGAGGGCCTCCATGCCGCGGACCAGGCCGTCGGTTGTGCTCATGGCCACGGCCCGAACCCGGTGGTCGCCCAGCAGCTGCTGGACCTCGGCGGTGAGGGCCACGTCCTGGCCAGCACTGTTCTTGCCCTCGATGCGCAGGGCGTTGTAGATGCGGGGCAGCTTGCCGGCGGGGAATTCCACGTCGAGAACCGGGCCGATCACCTGCTTGACGATGCCTTTGGTGCCGGAGGCGGCGGGTGCAGCAGCAGCCATATGGGGAGAAGTCGCGGAAGGTACCCGGCGGGTGTCCGCACCCGCTCGAAGCGGCGCAACCTTACCACCACACCCCCCGCGCCCCGGGCGGTCCCGGCCGACGGGGGAGTTCGGTCACCCGAACCCATTCACCCTCGCCCCCGGGAGGTCCAGGGGCATAGGTTGGCACTCGACGGGCGTGAGTGCCAACCCGCCCGAATGCGGTGGAGAGACGGCCTCCCCTTCCGCCTGGAAGCTCCTGTCCGCCGCTCCCTGCTCAATCCATCGCGTCAACCTGCGTCGTAACCCATGGCTGCTGTTTCTCTCAGCGTCTCCACCGTCAAACCCCGCGGTGACCGCATCTTCATCAAGGTGTCCGAGTCCGAGGAGAAGACCGCCGGCGGCATCCTGCTGCCCGACACCGCCAAGGAAAAGCCCCAGGTGGGTGAAGTGGTTCAGGTCGGCCCCGGCAAGCGCAACGAAGACGGCTCTCGCCAAGCTCCCGAGGTGAGCATCGGCGACAAGGTTCTGTATAGCAAGTACGCCGGCACCGACATCAAGCTCGGCACCGACGAGTTCGTGCTGCTTTCCGAGAAGGACATTCTCGCAATCGTGAACTGAGCGCGCTTTGACTGAGCGCACCTTGTGCGCCTGAACGCCAGACAACGCTTCATCCTCCAACTCCTTTCATCACCATCCCCATGGCCAAGCGCATCATTTATAACGAGCAGGCCCGCCGTGCCCTCGAGCGGGGTATCGACATCCTCGCCGAGTCCGTGGCCGTCACCCTCGGTCCCAAGGGCCGCAACGTGGTGCTCGAGAAGAAGTTCGGTGCTCCCCAGATCATCAACGACGGCGTCACCATCGCCAAGGAGATCGAACTCGAGGATCACATCGAGAACACCGGTGTGGCCCTGATCCGTCAGGCTGCCTCCAAGACCAACGACGCAGCCGGTGACGGCACCACCACCGCCACCGTCTTGGCCCACGCCATGGTGAAGGCCGGTCTGCGCAACGTGGCCGCCGGCGCCAACGCCATCACCCTGAAGAAGGGCATCGACAAGGCCGCCGACTTCCTCGTCAAGAAGATCGAGGAGCACGCAAAGCCGATCAGCGACAGCAACGCTATCGCCCAGGTGGGCACCATCTCCGCCGGCAACGACGAAGAGGTGGGCCGCATGATCGCCGATGCGATGGA
>JBJTUJ010000035.1:0-4993 GCA_046080685.1 Cyanobium sp.
GATCGGCCTCCGCTGGGCTGCGGTTCCGGCGGCTGGAGCCCTGGGGATGGCGTGGTGGTTCTGGCCCTGGATCAGCACCCTTCAGGGGCTTCCCAACAGTTCGCCCCGAAGCGCCCAAGAGGTGATCACCACCTTCGTGGAGGATCCCCAGCGCACCATCGGCGCCATCACCCTCTGGCGCGAACGCCCGGGCTCGCTCCTGGTGCTGCAGGGCCGCACCTCAAGCCAGGCGGAGAACCGGGCCTACCTGATCAACCAGAAGCGGTGGCCCAGCGATGAACGGGGCATGGTGGCCCTCACGACCGGCTGCGACACCGTGGGGCAGATCGCCGCGCTGGATCGCTGGCTGCAGCAACGGCGCAAACCCGGCCGCCTCACCATCGTCACCAGCCCGGCCCACCTTGGCCGCAGCTTGGCGATCGCCCACATCCTGATCGGCACCCGCGGCTGGATCATCGCGGGTATGCCGGTGATCACAGGCGACAACCGCCCCGAAGACGATCTGCGCACCCTGCGCGACCAGGGCCGTGCTCAGCTGATCCGCGCCTTCGGGTGGGATCCGGCCGCTGGAGCCGTGTGTGCCGCCCGCGACCGCTACAACACTTGATCGTCCCCCGGGAGCTGACCGCTGACCCGCCGCGCCTTTCCTGCTGCCACGAAGCCAGGGTCCGCTCCAGCGCCAGCCGTGACCATGACCTCCGCCTCAGCGGCCCCAACCGCAGAACCCGCTTCGGCCGGCGGCCCCTCCCTGGCCCAGGTGGTGCGGCGCCACGGGGCCCGCTCCGATGCCCTGATCGAGGTGCTGCACCAGGTGCAGGAGATTCACGGCTACCTGCCGCCCGAGGCCCTGCGGGAGGTGGCCACCCTGATGCGCCTGCCCCTGAGCCGGGTCTACGGGGTGGCCAGCTACTACCACCTGTTCCCGCTCGAGCCCCCCCGACCACCGCTGTGCCGTCTGCCTGGGCACCGCCTGCTTCGTGCGCGGTGGCGCCCAGCTGGCACGGCGGCTGGAAGCGCGGCTGGGGGTGCAACTGGATGATGCCGCCGGCAATGGCACCTGGGCCCTGCAGCACGTGAGCTGCCTGGGGGCCTGCGGCCAGGCGCCGGTGGTGGTTGTCGACGGCGTGGTGGTGACCAAGTTGCCGATGGACCATCCTGAGGAACTGGAGGAGCGTCTGGATGAGGCCGGCCTCCCCCGCCAGGCCACCACCTGAACCCACGCGCATTCCCTGACGCCGCAGCCAGCCGCCGGTCTCCTGGCTATCACGGGAACAGCGCTCCCGGTTCCGGATGCCCGTTCCCCAGCCGGAGTCGCCTGATCGGCAGCTGCGCTGCTGCAGTGCCAGCGGCTGCCGCTCGGCCGGAGGCGAGGCCCTGCTGGCGGCGCTGCGCACCGCCCGTGACGCCGACGCCACTGACGGGCTCACGATCAAGCCGGTGGGCTGTCTGCGGCTGTGCGGCCGCGGACCCCTGGTGGCCTGCGACGGGCCGGAAGGCACCCGCCTCTACGGCGCCGTGCGGCCGGAGCACGCCGCCGACCTGCTGGCCGCCGCCCAGGCCGGAGAGGCCGCCGCCGCTGCCCTCGAGCCGCACCGCCTCGATCTGGAGCAACCCTTCTTCCGCCTGCAGCGCCCGGTGGTGCTGGAGACCTGCGGCAGGTGGATCCCGAAGCGATCGATGATGCCCTCGCCCACGGCGCCTACGGCCAGCTGCGGCGGGTGCTGGCCAAGCTCACCCCCAAGCAGGTGCGCGACGAGGTGCGCCGCAGCGGCTTGCGGGGCCGGGGCGGAGCCAGCTATCCCACAGGGCTCAAATGGGACACGGTGGCGCTCCAGCCCCCAGGCCCCCGCACGGTGGTGTGCAACGCCGACGAAGGGGATCCAGGTGCGTTCATGGACCGCAGCGTGCTCGAGAGCGATCCCCACCGGCTGATCGAGGGGATGGCGATCGCCGCCTACACCGTGGGGGCCGATCGCGTCTACGTGTATGTGCGGGCGGAGTATCCGCTGGCGATCGAGCGCCTGCGCCTCGCCCTGCAGCAGGCCCGCCGCAAGGGGGTTCTGGGCCGCGGCATCTTCGGCAGCGACTTCTCCCTGGTGATTGAGGTGCGGGTGGGGGCGGGCGCCTACGTGTGCGGCGAGGAAACGGCCCTGCTGCTTTCGATCCAGGGCCAGCGCGGCATGCCCCGTCCCCGCCCCCCCTACCCGGCCCAGTCCGGGCTGTGGGGCGCCCCCACGCTGATCAACAACGTCGAAACCTTCAGCGCCGTGCCGGCGATCCTGCGGGAAGGGGGCGACTGGTACGCGGCGATGGGCACCGAGGGCAGCCGCGGCACCAAGGTGTTTGCTCTCTCCGGCGCTGTGCGCCATACCGGCCTGGTGGAGGTGCCGATGGGCATGCCCCTGCGCACGGTGGTGGAGGAGATGGGGGGCGGCGTGCCCGATGGCAGTGCGGTGAAGGCGGTGCAGACCGGCGGTCCGTCCGGCGGCTGCATCCCGGCGGAGCAGCTCGACACCCCGGTGGACTACGAGAGCCTGCTGCAGCTGGGCTCGATGATGGGCTCCGGCGGCATGGTGGTGATGGGCGAGACCACCTCGATGCCGGTGGTGGCCCGTCACTTCATGCGCTTCAGCGTCAACGAGAGCTGCGGCAAGTGCATCCCCTGCCGGGCTGGCACCGTGCAGTTGGCCGAACTGCTCGACCGTTTCGTGGAGCACCGAGCCGAAGCGGCCGATCTGGAGCGACTCGAAGAGCTCAGCGGCATGGTACGGGCCACCAGCCTGTGCGGGCTTGGTCAGGCGGCGCCGAATCCGGTGCTCAGCACCCTGCGCTGGTTCCGCCACGAGTACGAGGCGGCCCTGCGGGAGCCGTCCCACTGCGAGCCGCCGGAAACCTGCACCGTCGGCCCCGACGGCGAGACCCGGGGGTACGCGCCATGAGCGTTGTCACCCTGCGGGTGAACGGCCAGGAGGTGGCGGTGCCCGCCGGCGCCAGCCTGCTGGAGGCTGCCCGCGCCGCCGGGGTTGAGCTGCCCACCCTCTGCCATCTCGAGGGGCTGACGCCGGTGGGCGCCTGCCGCCTCTGCCTGGTGGCCCCGGAGGCCGGCGGCCGCCTGCTGCCCGCCTGCGCCACCGAAGCGGCGGAGGGCATGGCGATTCGCACCGATACCGACGAGCTGCAGCGCTATCGCCGCATGGCCGTGGAGCTGTTCTTCGCCGAAGGCAACCACGTCTGCGCCTTCTGCGTCGCCAACGGCGACTGCGAACTGCAGGACGTGGCGGTGGCGGTGGGGTGCTTCCAGAACCGCCTGCTGCTGGAGGGGCTGATCGCTGCCCTGCGCCGGCGAGGTCTGGAGCCCTTCTGGCCGTCGTCCCTGCCGGCCAGCGACGGGGGTCTGGCGCTGGGACAGGCCTGGGCCGCCCTCCAGCCGGCCGCCGGCTGTGCGGGGGAGGTGACGGCCCGCGCAGGGCTGCGGCCGGGTTCGGGCGATCGCCCTGTAACGAGCCCATAGCGCCATGCCGGCGGAGGCCCCATGTGCCTGGCCGTTTCCGGTCGCATCCTCTCGATCACCCAGGCGATGCCGGCCGGTCCTGAAGGGCATGGCCCCGGAGCTGCCAGCTCTGAGGACCAGGTCGACCCGCTCTGGCGGCAGGCCGAGGTGGACTTCGGCGGTGTGCGCCAGACGGTGAGCCTGGCTTGCCTGCCCGAGGCCCGGGTGGGCGACCGGGTGCTGGTGCACGTGGGGCTGGCCCTGAGCCTGGTGGAGGACGACACCTGATGACGACCGCGATTTCCGCGCCGACGGCGACGATCACGGTGGACGGCAACGAGGCGGTGGCGCGGGTCGCCTATCGCCTCAGCGAGGTGATCGCGATCTATCCGATCACGCCCGCCTCGCCGATGGGGGAATGGGCCGACGCCTGGAACGCCGAGGGGCGGCCCAACCTCTGGGGCACGGTGCCGGCGGTGGTGGAGCTGCAGAGCGAGGCCGGGGCCGCTGGCACGGTGCACGGCGCCCTGCAGACCGGTGCGCTCACCACCACCTTCACGGCCAGCCAGGGGCTGCTGCTGATGATCCCCAACCTCTACAAGCTGGCGGGGGAGCTGACACCGGCGGTGCTGCACGTGGCGGCCCGCTCGCTGGCGGCCCAGGGGCTGTCGATCTTCGGCGACCACAGCGATGTGATGGCCTGCCGCGGCACCGGCTGCGCCATCCTCTGCTCGGCCTCGGTGCAGGAAGCGGGCGACTTCGCCGTGATCGCCATGCGGTCCTCGCTCAAAGGGCGGCTACCGTTCCTGCACATGTTCGACGGCTTTCGCACCTCCCACGAGGTGCAGAAGGTGCAGGCCATCTCCGACGAGCTGCTCCACCAACTGATGCCGATGCAGCGGGTGGCGGAGCACCGCCGCCGCGCCCTCAGCCCCGACCATCCGGTGCTGCGCGGCACCGCCCAGAACCCCGACGTCTACTTCCAGGCCCGGGAGGCGGCGAACCGCTTCCACGACGCCCTGCCCGATCACCTGGAGGAGGCGATGGCGGCGTTCGCGGCCGCCACGGGTCGCGCTTATTGCCCCTACGACTACGTGGGCCCCGCCGATGCGGAGCGGGTGATGGTGCTGATGGGCTCGGGTTGCGAGACCGCCGAGGCCACCGCCGCCGCCCTTTGCCGCAGCGGCGAGCGGGTGGGGGTGCTGAAGGTGCGGCTGTTCCGGCCGTTCTGCGCCCAGCGGCTGGTGGCGGCCCTGCCGGCCACGGTGCGGGCGGTCGCGGTGCTCGATCGCTGCAAGGAGCCGGGCGCCGCCGGCGAACCGCTCTACCTCGACCTGGTGACGGCCCTGGCCGAGGCCTGGTCCGAACGCCATGGCGCCGCGCCGCTGCCGCGTGTGCTGGGGGGGCGCTACGGGCTGTCGTGGAGGGAGTTCACGCCGGCGATGGCCAAGGCGGTGTTCGAAGGATCGTGAAACCAGGGCAAGAATGCTTACTGTAGGATTA
>JBJTUJ010000036.1:0-7780 GCA_046080685.1 Cyanobium sp.
GGCGGCGGCTCTGGTGTACCTGCTGCCCTGGAGTGACGCCCTGCAATTCGGCCGCTCCCTGTTCAGCCTCTTCCCACCGCTCCAGTGGGCCGCCCTACCGGCCGTCCCCCTGCTTCAGCTGCAGCAGGCGATCCCCTTCGGCGGCCTGGTGCTGTTCCTGCTGCTCTTCCTCGCGGTGGTGCGCAACACCCGGGTGCCCTATCTGATCCGCTTCAACGCCCTGCAGGCGATCCTGATCGACATCGTGCTGGTGCTGCTGGGCCTGGCCTTCAACATCCTGCTGGCTCCACTGGGTCCGAACTTCGCCGTTCGCACCCTCGAGAACACCGTGTTCCTGGGGGCCCTGCTGCTGGTGCTGTTCGCCGTGATCCAGAGCCTGCGGGGCAAGGAGGCCGACATCCCCACCGTCTCCGAGGCGGTGCGGATGCAGCTCTTCTGATCCGGTGCTCCGGCCCCGGAGCCGGAACGGCCATGCGATAAGTTGCTGAATCCGTCGCTGTCGGGCCCCCGTCCGCCAGCCACCGTCCTTCAGGCGACCATGACGCAGTCCTATTACGAAACGATGTACATCCTCCGTCCGGACATCCCGGAAGAGGAAGTTGAAACCCATGTCGCCAAGTACCGCGACATCGTGATCGAAGCCAGCGGCCAGGTGCTCGACAGCCAGATGCGCGGCAAGCGCCGGCTGGCCTATCCGATCGCCAAGCACCGTGAGGGCATCTACGTGCAGCTCAACCACGACGGCGACGGCCAGCAGGTGGCCCCGCTCGAGCGTGCGATGCGCCTCTCCGAGGATGTGATCCGCTACCTCACGGTCAAGCAGGACGGTCCGATGCCGGCTCCCCGTTCGGCGCCGGTGACCAGCAGCGAGCCCGCTGCGGCCGAACCGGTCAGCGCCTGAGTCTCCCCTCGCCTCCAGCAGGTTGCCGTCGGGGGTTGAACCAACCGGCGGCACACCTAGAATCCGCCAACTTTTACGGTCGGATGGGATGAGCGAGTCGATCCTCGACCTTGTCAACGACGGCGATGAGAGCAGCCGCCGCAGGCCGCGGATTGGCGGCCCGTCGGCTTGGAGTCCGCCACCGCCGCCGCCGCCCCTTAATTTCACCCATCTGCGCGTCGTTGCCTCCGGCGATGGCACCCCCCGGCCCGGGATCTGCTGGTCCATGGCGTCCAGCGAACCCGAGGATTTGCCCCTGCAGGACGAACCTGTCAGCCCTCCCCCTTCGTCCTCCGGGGAGGAAGCCCTCAGGATCCGGAGGCTGGAGCAGGAGCTTGCCGCCGCCCGCGACGAGAGCGAAGCCCTGCACCAGATGCTCGAAGATCTGCCGGAGATCTTTGAGCGCAAGTTCCGCCAGCGGCTGCAGGCGGTGCTGGAGCATCAGCAGCATCTGCTCGCCGACAACCAGACCCTGCGCGATCGGCTGTTCGCCCTCGGCCCCGCCGCCCCGGTGGAGCGGCCCCGGCTGCCCCCCGCCAGCGAGGAGCGCCGGGGCCTGGGTCGCCGCCTGCTGCAGGTGCTGCGCCAGGACCGGGGGGCCTGAACACCTCCCTGGCCCGCTCCCCTTGCGCCTAGGGCTCAGCGGCCCCGGCGGGATGCGGCCCAGAGCCGCGTGGGCAAGCCCCAGACGTAGATGAACCCCTCGGCCGCCTTGTGGTCGAACCGGTCCTCGGCGCCGTAGGTGGCCATGTCGGGCACGTAGAGGCTGTCGGCGGAGCTGCGCCGGCCGATCACGGTGGCGTTGCCCTTGTGCAGCTTCACCCGCACCGTGCCGTTGACGCTCTGCTGGGTGCGGTCGAGGAAGCCGTCGAGGGCCTCCTTCAGCGGGCCGTACCAGAGGCCCTGGTACACCAGATCGGCCCAGCTGGCCTCGATCTGGCGCTTGTAGCGCTGCACGTCGGCGGCCAGGGTGAGGCTCTCGAGTTCCTGGTGGGCCCGGATCAGCAGCAGCAGGCCAGGGGTCTCGTAGATCTCGCGGCTCTTGATGCCCACCACCCGGTTCTCCACCATGTCGAGCCGGCCGAAGCCGTGCAGGCCGGCCAGTTCGTTGGCCCGGCGGACCAGGCTCACGGGATCGAGGGCCACGCCGTCGATGCTCACCGGGTTGCCCTGGGCGAACCCGATCTCCACGATCTGCGGGCTGTTGGGGGCGGCCTCCACCGAGCGGGTGAGGGCATAGATCTCCTCGGGCGGCTCCACATCCGGATCCTCGAGGGAACCGGCCTCGATGCTGCGGCCCAGCAGGTTGAGGTCGATCGAATAGGGGGACTTCTTGCTCACAGGCGCCGGGATGCCGCAGCGCTCGCCGTAGGCGATCGTCTCCTCCCGGCTCATGCCCCACTCCCGCGCCGGGGCGAGAACCTTCAGGTCCGGTGCCAGGGAACCGATCGCCACGTCGAAGCGCACCTGGTCGTTGCCCTTGCCGGTGCAGCCATGGGCCACCGCATCGGCTTCCACCTCCCGGGCCACCTCCACCAGCCGGCGGGCGATCAGCGGCCGCGCCAGGGCGGTGCTGAGGGGATAGCGGCCCTCGTAGAGGGCGTTGGCGCGGATGGCCGGGAAGGCGAACTCGGTGATGAACGGCTCGATCAGGTCGCCCACGATCGCCTGGCTGGCGCCGGAATCGAGGGCCTTCTGGCGGATGGGCTCCAGTTCGTCGCCCTGGCCGAGGTCGGCAGCGAAGGTGATCACCTCCTCCACGCCCCATTCCTGCTTCAGATAGGGAATGCAGACGCTGGTGTCCACACCACCCGAATACGCCAGCACCGCCTTCTTGGCCCGACCCATCAGCGCGTCTCCTGTTCCGCTCGTGCGGATTCTCTCGTGTGCCGTGATTCTCCTCCCCGGCCGTCACCCTCCCGGCCCCGGCTGAGCAGCCAGAGGAACATGGCCAGGGGCGGCGGCAGCACGAGCGCCAGGGCCACATCGGCCCGGGGGAGCAGGGGCTCGGGCCAGCGGGCTCCGGCGGCCGCCAGCGCGGCGGCCAGGGCCAGGGACAGGCCCCAGACCCAGGCCACCTGGCGGAGCTTGGCTGAGGACATCGCGGCAGGTGGGGGGAAGTCCACGGCGTAGGATGGCGGATCGGCCTTTCTCGGGGTGCCGTCCCGTCCACCCCGTCACGCCCTGCATGAGCATCCTCGATACCGTCAACCCCTCCCTCACCCGCTACCGCCGCGATGAGCCGGCGCCGGTGCTCCCCCTGCGCGACGAACCCGATCTGCTGAGCCTGCTGGAGGCCAGCGGCCGCCTGGTGGCCGACGAGGACACCGCCGGCACCGAGGTGAGCACCGTGGAAGAGGAGGAGCTCTCGGCGCTGATGGGCGAGAAGGAGGATTACAACCAGGCCGACGAGGCGACCGAGGAAGACTGGGAGGACTGATCCCCCACGCCCGCCTGAGTCCCATGGCCGGAACCCCCACCGCAGGCTCCAGCGGCACAGGCGCCGGCAGCCCAAAGCAGCCGGCCCGCATCGACGGCCGCGCCATGGCCGCCGCGCTGGCGGCCATCGTTCTGCTCGGCTGCCTGGCCAGTGATGCCCTGGTGGCCAATTCCGCCCTCACCATTCCCCTGGTGGTGGCCGCAGTCGTGGCGGCCGGCGTCGCTCGCTGGGGCGTGCCGCACCTGCGCAGCCTGAAGCTCGGCCAGGTGATCCGCGAGGAAGGGCCTCAGGCCCACCTCAGCAAGGCGGGCACCCCCACCATGGGCGGCCTGCTGGTGGTGCCGGTGGGGGTGCTGGTGGGGGCCCTGCTCGATCCCACCGATCCCCGCCTGCCGGCGGTGGCCGCCGTCACCCTGGCCTACATGGCGATCGGTGCCGTCGACGACTGGCGCAGCCTCACCCGCCAGACCAACACGGGCCTCACCCCCCGCGGCAAGCTGCTGCTCCAGGCCCTGGCGGCCCTCGCCTTCCTCCTGTGGGCCGCCTGGGGCGGCTGGCTCGGGGGGGGGACCCCGGGCGACGTGGGCCTTCCCTTCGGCTGGGTGCTGCCCCTGGGGCTGGCGATCTGGCCCCTGGGGCTGTTCGTGTTCCTGGCGGAGAGCAACGCCACCAACCTCACCGATGGCCTCGACGGCCTGGCCGCCGGCTGCGGCGCCGTGGTGTTCACCGGCATGGGTCTGCAGCTGATGCTGCGCGGCCATGGGGGCGACGCCGCCCTGGCCGGCTTCTGTGCGGCCATGGCCGGCTGCTGGCTCGGCTTCCTCAGCCAGAACCGCCACCCGGCCCGGGTGTTCATGGGCGACACGGGCTCCCTGGCCATGGGCGCGGCCCTCTCGGCGGTGGCCCTGCTCAGCAACAGCCTCTGGCCCCTGCTGCTGATGGGCGGCGTGTTCCTGGCCGAATCCATCTCGGTGATCCTGCAGGTGTGGGTGTTCAAGGCCACCAAGGGTCCCGACGGCCAGGGGCGACGCCTGTTCCGCATGGCGCCGCTGCATCACCACTTCGAACTCGGCGGCCTGAGCGAACAGGGCGTGGTGCTCTCCTTCTGGGGCGTCAGCCTGATACTGGTGATGCTGGGGCTGATCCTGCGGCCCTGAGCCCCCACTCCACCGCCGGCACTGCCGCCACCGTCGCCATGGCCTACTTCACCTGGAAGGAGGCGGGTCTGACCGCCGATTGCGCCAGCCTCGACGCGATGGCGGCCCGGTTCGAGGAGGCTGCGGCCCTGATGCGCCGCATGGCCGCCGAGGGCTTCCTGCTGGAGCGCCATCCCGACGGCCAGCACATCACCCACCCGGATCCGGCGGTGTTCGAGGCCTACGGCTTCGTGAGCGAGGAGCCACCGGAACGCCAGCTCACCCTGCTCAAGCCCTGAACGCCCAGGGCCCCGGCTTCAACGAAGCCCTCAGCGGCGCCGCAGATAGCCCACCACCCACACCACCACGAAGGCAAGCGAGGAGATTCCCAGATAGATCAGGGTCCAGCGCTGCAGATCGGCCACATCCCAGCCGAACGGAAGTTCGGCCGCGTCGCCCGCGGTGCGCAGGGCCAGCGGCAGGAGGGCAGGCACGGGGGCGAAGCGGAGACGGCGGCACGCTAGGGGAGAGGATCACGGCGGCGTTCGGCCCGATTCCCCATGACAACCCCGACCCCCTTCCCCCGCACCCTGATGCTCCTGGGCAGCGGCGAACTGGGCAAGGAGGTGGCCATCGCCGCCCAGCGCCTCGGCTGCCGCGTGATCGCCGTCGACCGCTACCCCGGCGCCCCGGCGATGCCGGTGGCCGATGTCGCCGAGGTGATCGCCATGACCGACGCGGAGGCGCTGCGCACGGTGGTGCGCCGCCACCACCCCGATGTGGTGATTCCGGAGATCGAGGCCCTGGCGGTGGATGCCCTGGCGGAGCTGGAGGCCGAAGGCATCAACGTGATCCCCACCGCCCGGGCCACGGCGGTGACGATGAACCGCGACCGCATCCGCGACCTGGCGGCCGGCGGCCTGGGCCTGCGCACGGCCCGGTTCGCCTACGCCGAGAGCGCCGAGGCCCTGGCGGCGGCGGCCGCGCCCCTGGGCTGGCCGGTGGTGGTGAAGCCGGTGATGAGCTCCTCGGGCAAGGGCCAGAGCGTGGTGCAGGGCCCGGACGGCATCGCGGCGGCCTGGGAGGCCGCGATGGCGGGGGCTCGGGGGACCGGCGCCCGGGTGATCGTGGAGGAATTCCTGCGCTTCGATCTGGAGATCACCCTGCTGACGGTGAAGCAGTGGCAGGGACCGACCCTGTTCTGCCCGCCGATCGGCCATGTACAGGAGCGGGGTGACTACCAGTGCAGCTGGCAGCCGGCAGTCCTGGGGGAGGGGCAGCTGGCGGTCGCCCAGGCCATGGCCAGGGCCGTGACCGATGACCTGGGGGGCGCCGGACTGTTCGGGGTGGAGTTCTTCCTCTGCGGCGCTCCGGGTGAGGAGGTGGTGGTGTTCTCGGAACTCTCCCCCCGGCCCCACGACACCGGGCTGGTGACGCTGGCGGGCCAGAACCTGAGCGAGTTCGACCTGCATGTGCGGGCGGTGCTGGGCCTGCCGATCCCGGAGATCCGCAGCCTGGGACCAGCCGCCAGCCGGGTGATCCTGGCCTCGGAGACCGCCGACACCGTCAGCTACACGGGCCTGGAGCAGGCCCTGGCCGTCCCGGAGAGCCAAGTGCTGCTGTTCGGCAAGCCCGACGCCCGCCCCGGCCGGCGCATGGGGGTGGCCCTGGCCCGGGGCGAGACCCTGGTGCAGGCGCGGGAGCGGGCGGATGCCGCCGCGGCCGGCGTGCGGGTCAGGACCAGCGTCTGAAACCGGCGCCCCCCACTGGTGGCAACGGGATTCGGGCCTTATGGTGCGTCCCGGTGGGAACAACCATGAGCCAGGCCCATTCCCATGTCCCCCAACGCCGAGGCTGGCGCAATCGAAACGGGCGGACAGGTGCGACGACTGGCCTGACAACCGTTCCCGACCTGCTGAGCCGACGACGCCCTTCCCCGCCACCGCCACCGCGTCGGCGCCGGCCGGCCCTGCTCACCTTCGCCCTGGGTCTGAGCCTGGGCTATGGCCTGGCCGGTCCGCTGCCCGAACTGGCCCGCAACGGAGCCGCCACCCTGGCGGGCCTGCTGAGTGGCCCCAGGAGTCTGGCCGCCGTGCTCGATCCGCTGGGGATCGGCAAGCGCAGGGTGCTGGTGGTGGGAACCGATCACGTGGGCGAGAACACGGATGTGATGTTCACGGTCCAGATCGGCGACGGCGTCACCCGCATCACCCAGGTCCCCCGCGACACCTACGTGGAGCAGCCCGGTGAACCGGTGATGAAGGCCAATGCCCTGCTCGCCTCCAGCGGCATCGAGGCGGCCAAGCGGGAGGTGGGCCAGCTGGTGGGCGAACCGGTGGAGCGCTTCCTGCGGGTGGATCTCGACGCGGTGGCCAAGGTGGCCAACGCCCTCGGCGGCGTGGAGGTGGACGTGCCCAAGCGCATGTACTACGTGGACAACGCCCAGGGCCTCTACATCGATCTCTACCCCGGCCGGCAGGTGCTGCGTGGAGACGACCTGCTCGGCTTCCTGCGCTTCCGCCACGACGAGGCGGGCGACCTCGGCCGGATGGAACGGCAGCGTCTGGTGATCAACCAGGTGTTCACGCGCCTCGCCCAGCCCTCCACCCTCACCCAGCTGCCCGCCCTGCTGAAGATCGCCGGTGAAGACATCAACACCGACCTCACGCCGATCGAGATGACCCAGTTGCTGACGGCCATGGCCCGCACCAAGCTGAGCACCACGCGGCTGCCCGGGCGCCTCTACTGGCAGGACGATCTCAGCTACTGGATGCCCGACAGCAATACGGCCCATCCCAGCGGCAGCGGCCAGGAACCCTCCCCCTGAGCGGGGCCTGACGACTCAGCGACCCTCGCCGCCTCGCTGCAGGAAGCGGTGGTGGTCGAGCCCCTCGAGCAGACCCCAGGCCTGCGGCCGTGAGGCGAAGAACACCCGGCGTTGGCCCCGCAGGCTCTCCAGCGCAGGGCCAGGTAGCGGATCGCCTCCGATTTGGAGGCGGTGAGGGGCAGAACGTCCAGGTACCAGTGCTGAAAAAGATGGGGGCGGGCCAGCAGCCCGCGGCGCCGCAAGGCCTGGCGCACGGCCGGCAGGATGCTCTGGTCGGCTTCGCCCAGGGTGTAGCTCACCTTGTAGGGACCCTGGTCGCCCGGGCCCTGGAGCCGCAGGCGATCGCCCAGTTCGGCCAGGGCCTCCACCACCCCCGCCCGGTCCCAGTGGCGGGCGATATGGCGCTCCCAGTGGGGATCGGCTTCATACAGCGGGTC
>JBJTUJ010000037.1:0-9393 GCA_046080685.1 Cyanobium sp.
TAATCATCGCTCATCGACTTGCGGTTTAATTCGATGATATGCATCATTGGATTCCAAACGAAAAAGGCCCTCGTCCAGGGTGGGAAAATCCAATACCGGAAGGGCACGCCAGAGAGAAACCAAAGGATGCGTGGGACCCAACTAGCTCCTTGCTTGAATGCAGGCATCAGGTGGGAGACCGTCATGAAGAGCAGGCCGGTGGAGAAGCCGATGCTGGCGGCCAGGAGGATTGTGAAAAAGAAAAGCCCCAGGTTGCTCATGTAAACCTGGTCGAGCACGATCCAGGTGCCCATGCAGATCACAAGCAAGCAGCACGTGTAGAGACCTGTCTCGCTGATTGTACGCGCGATCACGGTGTCAATCGGCTTGACAGGCTTGTAGAACAGCAGCGCTTCATTGGCTTCCATCGCCGTGATGCTTCTGTTCACGATTTGACTGAAAATCGTGAACAGGATAATCCCGGATCCAAGAAAGAGAACGACATTCAGGCTGCCCCCTCGATGGGCATTGATGGCGGTCAAGAAGATCACCCATATGGCCACCAATCCGAGCGGTTGTACCAGGACGCCCAGAAAGCCACCTTTGATGTCGCTGACGCGGGTGCGCAATTCGCGATACACCAGCGCATCCACCACCCGCCATTGCACCTGCCAGCCGCTCAGGCGCCGCAAACCATCAGCGTCGCGGGCCTGGCGTCCGCTGCCTACCCCGTTTGCATCAGCGGAGTTGGCCGAGGGATCCAAACACCAACCTAAGAGAACTGCTCAGAATTTACCTCCACCCAGCCAGGCTCCAAGGTCTTTGCGCAGACCCCGACCGACCCGCCGCTCGATCCGATCCAGCACCGCCTCCAGGGCCAGGGTCCCCAACCGCCGGCCGATGGGGCTGTTCACCAGCCGGGACTGGAGCCCCACCTCAGCCCAGCCGTCCAGGCCGCTCTCCTCCGCCCCCAGTCTGGCCTCCAGCGTGAATCCAAGCGATTCCATCCCGAAACCGAGCCCCACCAGCCGGCACCTGGTGCTGCGCACTTTCAATTGCTCGCCCTCCCAGTCAGCCCGCATCATGAGGGTGGGAACCACCTGCCACTGCAACACCTGATGGGGATTGGAGCGATAGGTGAACTCACCAGGAGCCACGGCCGAGAGCCGCTCTCTGGCCAGCAGGGCCGTCAACGGCCGGTCCACCAGGGCCAGATAGGCCAGCAGGCGCTCCCTGGTGGCCCCCGGAGCGGTGATCGGCAGGCTGAGCACGCGGCGACGCAGCAGTGCGGGCGGCTCGGCCATGGCCCTGCGATGCGGTGGCTGTGCTGGACTATGACGGATTTGCATTGGTTTCGGTCGTGAACACACGCCCGACCAGCGCTGAGGTGTTGGGCATCCCGTCTCGGGCCATGGCCCGTATCCCCACCCTCGGGCCCCTGCTGGCACCGGCCAGCTTGGTGGTGGGAGCCCCGGCCTGCCGCCGCGCCCCCCTCAACGCCCTGCTGGCCTGGGGCCGCAAGCCCTCCGGCAAGACGGCGGAGGCGATCGCCCGGGAGCGGGGCCTGCCGGTGTGGCGCTGTGAGGATGGCTTCCTGCGCTCCCTCGGCCTCGGCCCGGAAGGGCCGCCTTGGTCGCTGCTGATCGACGATCTGGGCATCTACTACGACGCCCACGCCCCCAGCCGGCTGGAAGCGCTGATCAGCCAATCCCTCTCCGCCGAGGAGGGCCAGCGGGCCGCTGCCCTTCGGGCGCTCTGGCAGGCCGAACGGGTGAGCAAGTACAACGGCGCCCGCGAGACCCTCCCCCCCAGCGACCCCTTTGTGCTGGTAGTGGACCAGACCATGGGCGATCTCTCGCTTCGCTACGGCATGGCCGAAGGGGCGAGTTTTCAGCGCATGATCCGGGCTGCTCTCGATAACCATCCTCACTGCAGCGTGGTGCTCAAGATCCACCCCGATGTGGCGGCGGGTCGCAAGCGCGGCTACCTGGCCGAGGCCCCGCTCACCCATCCGCGGCTGCGGATCTGCGCCGATGGGGGCCATCCCACCGCCCTGCTGGAGCGGGCGGAGGCCGTGTATGTGGTCTGCTCCCAGTTGGGTTTTGAGGCCCTGCTCTGGGGGCGCCCCGTGTACTGCTTCGGCATGCCCTTCTACGCCGGCTGGGGGGTCACCCACGATGCGCTCACGCCACCGCCTAGGCGCCAACCTCACCGTCCCACGATCGATCAGCTCGTTCATGCGGCCCTGGTGGCCTATCCCCGCTACATCGATCCCCACCGCGGCCAGCCCTGTGGGCCCGAAACCCTCATCCGGGCGATCGGACTGCAGCGAAGACGGCAGCAGGAGCTGCCCGCCGCGGTGGAAGCCTTCGGCTTCAAGCCCTGGAAACAGCCGATTCTGCGCCGCTTCCTGCGGGGTTCCCAGCTGCGGTTTCGCCGGCGCAACGCCGTAGCGGATGGTGCGGCTTCAGCCCTGGCGATCTGGGGCCGGAACCCCGGGCGCGGCGTTGCCCGCCGGCTGCGACACCAGCCGGCGGCGACCCTGCTGCGCATCGAGGATGGCTTCCTGCGCTCGGTGGGGCTCGGTGCCAACCTGATCGCCCCGATCTCCTGGGTGGTCGACCGCAGCGGCATCTACTACGACGCGGGCGCACCCTCCGATCTCGAGTCGTTGTTGAGCACCCATCGCTTCGACGACGCAGAGCGGCGCCGGGGTGCGGCCCTGCGGCAGCAGCTGGTTGCCGCAGCCCTCACCAAGTACAACCTCCAGGCCCCCCCCTGGCGCCGCCCCTCCGGCGCTCGCCGCGTGGTGCTGGTTCCCGGCCAGGTGGAGAGCGATGCCTCCATCCTCTACGGGGCCCCCGACCTGCACACCAACCTGGCCCTGCTGCAGGCGGTGCGGGCGGCCGAACCCGAGGCCTGGATCGTCTACAAGCCCCATCCCGATGTGGTGGCCGGCCTGCGGGGGGAAGGGTCGCCGCAGGCCGATCTGCAGCGCTGCTGCGATGCCCTGCTCACCGAGGGCTGCATGGATCAGCTGCTCAAGGAGGTGGACGCGGTGCATGTGCTCACCTCTCTGGCGGGCTTCGAGGCCCTGCTGCGGGGGGTGGAGGTGCACACTTGGGGGCTTCCCTTCTTTGCCGGCTGGGGCCTCAGCCACGATCGCCTGACCTGCCCGCGGCGGGGGCGGCAACTTCAGCTCGACGAGCTCGTGTACGCGGCTCTTGTGGCGTATCCCCGCTACGTGAGTCGCCGCAGCGGACTCTTCATCGAGCCGGAGCAGGCTGTTGAGGAGTTGCTTGTGTGGTCTAAGGAGCCTCCCCAAGCGCCGAACTGGTGGCGCGGGATTTTTCGCCACTGGGGACGATGCAGAGAGCGTATCGCTTCCCACAGTTCTCGCTTGCCACGGCGGTAAGGTGCCTTTGCCCGTGGAGGGAGACGTGCATGCGTGAAGTGGCGATCGAGGGCCCGGTGCTCATGCTGATGGGGCCGCTCGGGACGTTCTTCACGCGGCTCGCCAACCATCTGGAGACCAGGGGCGCCAGCGTCACCAAGCTGAGTTTTCCCCTCCATGAATATGGCTTCCCGGCCCATCAGCGGGTGGCCTATGGCGGTCCCATGGCCGACTTCAAGCCCTTTCTGCGCGCCCTGATTCTGGAGCGGGGCATTCGCCACCTGTTCATGTATGGCGATTTCATCGATCCCCATCGCCTGGCGATTGAGCTGGTGCGTGAGCTGAATGCTGAGAAGGCCTTGCCCCACACCATCGAACCCTGGGTGTTTGAGCTGGGCTATGTGCGCCCAAATTACGTGAGTCTGGAGCTCGAGCGGGTCAACGCCCGCTCCAATCTCAATCGCCCGGTTGAGTTTTATCGCGATCTGCCGCCGGTGGATGAGATCCCGGATCAAACCCTCGATGCCGGCATGCGGTGGCGGAAATGCTGGAAGGTCCCCACCTTCATCCAGCACGCCTTCACCCCCTATCGCATTATCAGCGGCCCCCACAAGCTGCAACCGCAGCCCTCCTACCTGCTGGCCCAAGTGGCTGGCTTGCTGCGCAAACACCTCTATCGGTTCAGTGAGCGCTCGATTCACCAGCGCTTGATGGATGGCACGCCCTATACCCTCGTGCCCCTGCAGGTTTCAAGCGATTCCCAGGTGAGTCTGGGCTCGGACTATCCCGGTATGGAGCCTTTTATTGCCCAGCTGATCGATTCCTTTGCCCGTTACGCCCCCTCGGATCAGCGCTTGGCCTTCAAGCATCATCCCCGCGATCGCGGCTACAACCATTACGGAGCCCTGATCCAGGATCTGGCGCGCAAACACGGTGTGGCAGAACGCGTGCTCTATTTCCACGATGGCGCCCTCGGGCCGATCCTCAAACGAGCCAAGGCCGTGCTCACCATCAACAGCACAGTGGGGTTGCAGGCTCTGTATCACGCGGTGCCCACCAAGGTGCTGGGGCGCACGTTCTACAACATGCCTGGACTCACGGATCAGCAGCCGCTTCGTGTCTTCTGGAGCTCCCCCCAACCCTCAGACCGCGCGTTATACCGGAGGTTCTATTGCCACATGATCGAAACCACCCAGATCAATGGCAATTTTGATGGCCGCTTTCCCTTCTCCCGCATCTTCGCCGTCTCCCCATCCCTGGGCGTCCATGCCGTCGGCCCCCGTCCGCGCGGTTTTGAGCTTTTCCAGCGGATGTTCACCCTCGGCATGGGCTTCGCCACCTACTACCTTCAGTTGCTGGCCCTCGCGGTTGGGGCTCGCCAGTCGGCCCGGCGCCTGCTGGAGCGGGCTTCCCAGCTTGGCCTGGCCGGCTTGGGGGTGGAGGTGCTGATGGAGCGCAGCCCTGAGTTGATCAATCGGCCCCAGATTCACATCGCTAACCATGGGCACCCACTGGATGTGTTGCTGGTGCAGGGCTTTTTCAGGGCATCCAGCATGACCACAGCCGCCCGCCACCTGCGCTGGATCCTGCCCTTCTTCGCCGCCAGTGCCCGCAATTATGGTCATACCAACCTCGACCATCTCTCCAGCCGCTCCCGCCTCGCTGGCCTGCGCCACCTGCTGCGCGTTCTGGACAAGCAGGGCCGTTTATTTCTCTTTCCCAGTGGCTCCTTGGTCACCCCCATCACCCAGCGGGTCTCTGGAAGTTTGCATGTGCTCGGCCGGCGCAGTGGGGCGGTGATTATTCCCTGGACGATCCGCTACCGGGGTTTCCCCCGCTCCGAAGAGGCCAGCCGCTATCGGCCCTTCAGCCTGATCGCGCAAAGGTTGTTCGGCCCCCAGGCTACGGTTCTTTGTGAGCAGGGTGCCACGATTGATCCGAAGGAGTTTGCCGATCAGAACTCCCTTTCCCTGCATATTCGTGATCTTTATGCTGACAAACTTGGCGCGATTAACCTTGCTCCGCATTTTCCCAGGCAGGAATAATATTGTTGACTACAAACTCCTTGTGTTGTCTTGGCTGTAGCTGATTGAGATCACAGCGCATCAAAATTTCGCAGATCTGATTGAAATCGCGGGCCAGGGACAAGCTAATCGCCTGGGCATTGCCGAATCTGATGTACTTCTTCAGCAGTAGCGGCG
Organism: Cyanobium sp.; assembly: GCA_046080685.1. Taxonomy (GTDB): domain Bacteria; phylum Cyanobacteriota; class Cyanobacteriia; order PCC-6307; family Cyanobiaceae; genus Cyanobium. The sequence continues at coordinate 5,575 of JBJTUJ010000037.1, forward strand.
CACGAAACGATTCTTGAAAGGTTTGCTCAAGGATCCGCTCAAGTTCACCAAGAGTATCCGCAACCGGGGGCAAGCCTGTCTCGTGGCTGCCCTCAGTCTGTAAGGGGAAAGGATGCCGAGCCGGGGGCATGCCATAATCTTCTCCAAAAGGCTTTCGCAGTATCGCCGTGAGGAAGCTGCTGTATACCCTTTGACTGTGTTGGTGGTGGTTGAACGACACCATGCCCATCAGGGTGGTGTGTCCCGTGGCCAGAGGAATGCTCGCCATTGCCCGCAGCAGCATCTGCAAAACCGGGCTGGTGCGTTGGTAGGGCGTGGCGACCAAGGTGCGGCCAATTTCGGCGTAGCTCAGGCCTCGCCTACGCATGACCTGATCCAGACCCGGATAACAGTGCTCCAGGTAGGATTGGCTGCCATCCCAATCCTGGCCATGCCAGCGGGAGAGGGCCATGCGCAGGCACCCTGCGAGGCAGTGTCGCTCACGATCCAAGATCAGCAGGTGCCAGTAATGGCCATCGCGGCCGTCGAGGTCCACCTGCTCCGGGCCGAGCGGAGAGATCTGCCGATAGGTGTAGGCGCGCAGGGCGCCGACCGAGGCGGCGATAGGACGGAACTGGTTTGGTGAAAGAAAATACGCGGAAAATTGATTTTGATCAAAACATCGTTGATTGGGAAGTTGCGAGCGGATATGGTTGAAGGCAAAGTCCTCCGTTCCGGCTCCCCTCGCTGTTCCAGTCTCCATCCTCCTAGTCTCCCACTTGGGCGATCATCAGTCAACCGCGCAATGCCTCTTCCCCAACTGCCCGGAGTCGCGTTGCTGCAGCGGGGGCAAAGTGTCGTTCTGCTCCACCAAGGCGCTGGCTCCACCATCGACCATTTCCTGCGGGGCCCACTGGAGGCGTGGGAGGCTCAGATCATCGAGGTTGATTCCGCTGAGGCTCCTAACCCTGGCGTCCAAAGTGTGATGATGGCCGCCCATCTTGTCGTGGTGGTGCGCTACCTGCCACGTCACTGGCTTCGGGCCCTCAGGCATCTCCGCAGGGCAGGGATTCGGCTGGTGTATTTGATGGACGACGACCTTCTCGACCCGGCCTTGCTGCCGCAGCTGCCCGCCGCCTACCGGCAGCGTCTGCGGCAGCGGATCACCCGCCAGCGTTCGATGGTACCGGAGCTGTGCAACCCCATCTGGGTGACCAGTGCATTTCTGGAGCTTAAGTATGCCCACCTCGGCGCCCTGCGTCTCCCCCTCAGCCCCCATCCCGGTTTACTGGCAGAGCGTCCGCGCCTGCAGCTAGCCTACCTCGGCAGCAGTGTTCACCAGCTGGAGTTTACGTGGCTGCGGGAGCTGCTCCTCCTGCTGCAGAGTCGCCAAAGCCACACCCATGTGGATGTCTTTGGTGACCTCAGCATCAACCGGCAGTTCCGCGACCTTCCCCGCGTGCGGATCCTCCACCCGATGCGCTGGTCCAGCTATCTGGCCGAGACCGGCCAGGGCCGCTGTGATCTGCTGCTGACCCCCTTGCTGGACAGCCCGCGTAACGCGGCAAGGGCTCCGGTCAAGTTCATCGACGCTGCCCGCTGCGGGGCTGCCGGCCTGTACTCTGATCGATCGCCCTATCGAGGCTTCATCCGTCCGGGTGTTGATGGTCTGCTGCTGGGGGATCGCCAGCAGGAGTGGCTGGAAGCGATCGAGTGGCTGATCAGCGATTCTGGCGCCAGGCATCGACTGGCCACGGAGGGTCGGCGTCGCGCCCTGCAGCTGAGTGGGTCTCCCTGATCCCCAGGCGTTGGGAGAGCATCGCAGCCGTGGGAAACTCCTCTTACGTTTTTTGCCCTTGCCTGCATGTCACCCAGCGCGGCATCCACAACCCGCTGCGGTCGGGGCCTGCTGGTGGCAGGGATCCGCTGGGGGTCGATCGGCTTGATGTCCTTGGTGGTGCTGCCCAGCGGCAGCGCCGTGGCTCAATCAGCCCCGAAGCCCTCGGCCCCATCGCGGCCAGCAGCCAGGAAGCCGCCTGCGGCGTCTTCGATCGACCCTGGCCTGGCGGCCAACCTCCGCTACCGGTTGGGTCCGGGGGACAAACTCAAGATGGCCGTCTTCCGGATGGAGGGCTACGAGACCGTCGCCGAGGTCCTCAGCGATGGCACCCTCAACCTGCCCCGGCTGGGCAGCGTGCCGGTCTGGGGGTTGAGTCTCGATGAGGCCCGGCGCCGCATCACCAGCGGCTACGCCACGATCCTGCGGCGCCCGATCGTGTACCTGGATCTGGTCGAGGCGCGCCCGGTCCGGGTGGGGGTGAGCGGCGAGGTGCAGCGGCCGGGGCTCTACAGCATCGGCAAGGGGGGGGCGAACCAGCTCAGCAGCAGCGGCCCTGGAGGCTCCCCCAGCACCGTGATTCAAACCAGCGGCGCGCCGACCCTCCTCGATGCGATCCAGCGGGCCGGAGGTCTCACCGCCTACGGCGACCTTCGTCGTCTCACCGTGCAGCGGCCCAGCGGCGGCCCAGGATCCCCCGTGCTCACGTATCAGTTCGACTTTCTCAAGGTGCTCTCCGGCAGCGGGCCCGTCACCAACCCACTCCTCTACGACGGCGACAGCATCACGATCCCCCGCGCCGAGAACCTCAGCGAATCGGAGCTGCTCGCCATCGCCTCCTCCACCTTCGCGCCCGACACCATCTCGGTGAATGTGGTGGGCGAAGTGCAGAAGCCCGGCACCCAGAACGTGAAGGCCAACAGCCCGCTCTCCGGCGCCCTGCTCACGGCCGGGGGGCTGACCCGCAGGGCCAATGATCAGACCGTGCGCCTGCTCAGGCTGACTCCCTCGGGCACCATCAAACAGGCGACCATCCGCTTCAACCCGGCCGCCCCGCTCGGTTCGGTTCAGAACCAGCCCCTGCAGCAGGGGGATGTGATCGTGGTCGACCGGCATGGCTGGGCCAAGACCACCGACGGAATCTCCGATGCCCTGGCTCCGGTCGGGCCGGTGATCAACGCCGGCTCGCTGTTCCGGCTTCTGGGGCTCTGATCCTGCTCCAGCAGATGGGAGCCGCTGATCAGGGCGGTGGGAACTGGCAGAGGACTACACGGGGCGAACCCCTTCATCCACGCCCGAGGCCTCAAGCCAGCGGCGGATGCCCTCCGGCAGCGGACAGCGTTGCTGGAGGGCCGCGGCGATGGCCAGATGACGCGTCAGGCCCTGGGCCACGGGCTGCCCCTCGCGCTCGAAGCTGTAGCTCACCTCGAAGCCTTCGGGCCCCAGGACTTCGGGCCGCAGGCTGATCAGCAGCTGGTCGCCCGTCAGCAGCGGGCGGCGGAACTCGGCCTGGCAGTAGACGATCGGCAGGGCCACGCCCGGCGAGTCGCCTGCCCACTCCGGCCTGGGAAACACCGAGGCGGCTGGCACACCGAAGCGCTCCAGGCTCTCTTCATAGGCCTCGTGGCACCAGCGCAGCAGCTGGTGGAAATGCATCACCCCGGCGGCGTCCGTCTCGCCGAAGCGCACCGTTCGGCAGAGCAGCAGCCAGTCGGAGGGTTTCATCCAGCGCATGCTGGCACCCGCTGTCGCCCTTGCTGGCCGCCACCGCCAGCATCGCCGACCTGGTGGGCGTGCTGTTCGTGGCGGTGCCCGCCCTGCACGACGCCACCGGCGGGCGAGACGATCTGCGTGGAGCAGGCCTTCAGCACCCTGTTCCAGCGCCCGTGGCGCTATCTGCTGGCGGGCCTGCTGTTCTCGGTGGTGGGCGCGCTGGGCCTGATCCTCTGCATCGTGCCGGGTGTGGCCGTGCCGGTGTCCACCTTCTATCTCCAGAACGCCGC
>JBJTUJ010000038.1:0-3388 GCA_046080685.1 Cyanobium sp.
ACGACTGGATGGGCGCCTTCGGCCGCGCCCGCACCCTCGATCTCAGCCACGACCTGGAACGCGGCTACGAATCGGCCCTGCTGATCCAGAGCATCGAGCTCGAGCACTACAACGATCGCCCCGTGCGGCCGGAACTGGAGCTGCGCCTCCCCAAGGGCATGCAGGCCCAGGTGCTGCGTCGCTTCCGGGCCGCCCTGCAGGTGTGCCGTCAGGCGCTCGAGCATGTGGAGCCCTACCGCAAGGAGCTCGCCGGCCAGGAGATGCGCCAGCTGCAGCTGATCGAATCGGTGGTGAACCGCTACGAGCAGACCCGCCAGTCCCTGCCCACCATCAGCCGCTCACCCGAGATGCTGCCCCGCAGCCTGCTCGGCGTGGTGGACCAGGTGCGGCGCCAGCTGGATCCGGAAGCTGAAGCCAGCGTGGTGGCGGGCTTCCGCCGGCGCCGCGATTCCACCCTGGTGTCCCTGCGGATCCTGCTGCTGCTGATCCTGGTGCCGATCCTTGTGCAGCAGGTGAGCCGCAGCTACCTGGTGGGCCCGTTGGTCGACCGCTTCTCGCCCCATGCACCGATCCTGGCCTATCCCAAACCCCAGCTCGAGGAGCGGGCGATCCAGAAGCTGCGCTCGTTCCAGGCGGAGATCGAATTCGATGCCCTGCTCAAGGACGAGGCCCTGCCCACCCGGGAGGAACTGCACGCCCGCCTCACCGAGAGGGCCCGTGAACTGAAGCTGGAAGCGGATCAGGAGAGCACCGAGGCGATCAAGAACGTTCTGGCCGATCTCTGCGGCGTGATCGGCTTCGCGTTCGTCTGTGTGTTCGGCCAGCGGGATCTGCAGGTGCTGCGGGGCTTCATCGATGAGCTCGTCTACGGGCTGAGCGACAGCGCCAAGGCGTTCGCCATCATCCTGTTCACCGACATCTTCGTTGGCTTTCACAGCCCCGAGGGCTGGACCGTTCTGCTCGGCGGCGTGGCCCACCACCTGGGTCTGCCGGCCCGGGAGAATTTCATCATGTTGTTCATCGCCACCTTCCCGGTGGTGCTGGCCACGATCTTCAAGTACTGGATCTTCCGTTATCTCAACCGCGTGTCCCCCTCCTCGGTGGCCACGCTGCGCAACATGAACGGTGGCGGTTGAGGGTGGCGGCTGAGGGCGCCCTCGATGCCGTGCCCCGGCTGAGCCTGGTGAGCGGGCCGGCCCGCAGCGGCAAGAGCCGCTGGGCCGAACATCTGGCTCTCCGCTCGGCGCGCCCGGTGGTGTACCTGGCCACGGGTCCCCTCCTGCCGGACGATACGGCCTGGCAGCGGCGTCTGGATCGCCACCGACGCCGGCGGCCCTCCAGCTGGGAGTGTCTTGAGGTGGAGGGAGCCCTGGCGGAGGCGCTGGATGGGCTCCATCCCCACGCCCTGGGGCTGGTCGATTCCCTCGGCACCTGGGTGGCGGCTCACCTGGAGCTGGAGGGGGAGGATTGGGAGCGGGAACGGGACGCCCTTCTGCAGGCGGTGGCGTGCTGCCCGGCTCCGCTGGTGGTGGTGAGCGAGGAGACGGGTTGGGGGGTGGTGCCCGCCACGGCGGCCGGCGGCCGGTTCCGCGATCGCCTCGGCCGGCTGCAGCAGCAGCTCACCGGCCGCTGTGACCGGGCCTGGCTGGTGGTGCAGGGCCGGGTGATCGACCTGCTGGCCATCAGTCAGCCCCTGCCGGCGGAACCCTGAGTCGCGATGCCCCGGATTGTGCTCTACCAGCCGGAGATTCCTCCGAACACCGGCAACGTGGCCCGCAGCTGTGCGGCCACCGGCAGTGAGCTGCATCTGATCGAACCCCTGGGCTTCGAGATCAGCGACCGGCAGCTGCGCCGGGCCGGGCTCGACTACTGGCCGTGGGTCCAGCTGCACCGTCATCCAGACGTGGGCGCCTTCCTGCAGGCACGGCGGCTGCAGGGCGGGCGGCTGGTGGCCCTGAGCAGCAAGGCCAGCCTCAGCTACACCAGCTTCGCCTTCGCAGGCGAAGACTGGCTGCTGTTCGGCCGTGAGAGCACCGGGCTGCCGGCGGTGATGCTCGCCGCCGCGGACGAGCGGCTCACGATCCCCATGCCCTGCTCCCTGGCCTCGGGCAAGGGAGGCGTGCGCAGCCTCAATCTCTCGGTGGCGGTGGGCGTGGTGCTGTTCGAAGCGCTCCGGCAGCTGGAGCACAACAGTCTGTAGTCCAAGACACAGAAGAAACCGTCACAGCCTTGATGACGACCGGGAGGGGACGACCTACCGGATGGCACCCCATGTCTTGCTGCCCCCGGATGTGGGCGCTACTCTCTGCCGAACTCGCGGATGTGCGGCTTCTCCGCCTGTTCTGTTCTTTGCCTCTTCTGCATGAAGCCTTGCCACTGGATCCTGCCCGCACTGCTCACAGCCCCGGCTGCCGCCCTGCCTCTGGTGGCCGCCCTCGCCGATGACGATGCAGGCGCTTCCGGGACGGGCACCCTCATCGCCTCCTTGCCCAGCCATTCCCAGAACGTCTGGGTGCAGGTCAAGCAGCCGGTGAGCGTCGAGGAGCTTTCCTCCGGCCTCCAGGTGGACGAAACCCGCCTGGCCCGTCTCAACGATGTCGAAGAGGACCATCGCTTCGCCGGCGGCGACTGGCTCAGCGTTCCCCGAGATCGCTCAACCCGCCTCAAGGGCCTGGACACGCTGGATGCCCGCGCCCTCCGTCCCGAGCCCCCCGTGCAGATCGCTTCGGCGGGTGGGGTCTCCGGTGTTGTGCGCTTCGGCGACACCCTGCTGAAGATCGCCGAGCGCTACGGCCTCACCCTGGCTGAACTGCTGCGCCTCAATCCGGGCCTCGAAACAGCCCGTCTGGTGGCGGGTAGCCAGGTGCGTCTGGCCCAGTCCGCCCCCGTGCGGACCCGCAGCCTGATCGCCGCCCGTCCCACCGGCAGCGGTGGGCTGAGCTGGCCTGAGTTGCCGAACTTCCGCCAGCAGCCCGAGGGTTCCCGCTTCGGCGGCCGCAATTCCACCGCCTGGGTGTGGCCGACCCAGGGCGTCTTCACCTCCGGCTACGGCTGGCGCTGGGGCCGGATGCACAGGGGCATCGACATCGCCAACAGCGTCGGCACCCCGATCGTCGCAGCCCAGGACGGGCGGGTCACCTTCTCCGGCTGGCATGACGGAGGCTTCGGTTACCTGGTGGAGATCACGCACGAGGACGGCAGCCTCACCCGCTACGCCCATAACAGCGCCCTGCTGGTGCGCACCGGCGATGAGGTGCAGCAGGGGCAGACCATCAGCCGGATGGGCAGCACCGGCCGCAGCACCGGCCCCCACCTGCACTTCGAGATCCTGCCGCCTGATCGCGGCGCCGTGAACCCCCTCCAGTTCCTGCCTCCGCGGGCCTGAGGC
>JBJTUJ010000039.1:0-8640 GCA_046080685.1 Cyanobium sp.
CACCACCCCAGCTATCGCCTGCGCAAGCGCTTCCTGCGGCCCGACGGCACGGTGGGTATGGGGCGACCTGTCGGTGAGCACCACCCGCCACGAGAACGGGGACGTGCGCACCTTGATCGGCCAGGTGGTGGACGTGAGCGAAACGGTGCGCAACTACCGGAAGCTGACGGAGGCGGAGGACCTGCACCGGTTCATGGCCGCCCACGCGGCCGACGTGATGTTCCGGGCCAGCAATCAGGGCATCACCGAATGGATCTCCCCCTCGGTGGAGGCGTTCACCGGCTGGAAGCCCGACGACCTGATCGGCCGCGACTTCACCTCCTTCGTTCACCCCGACGATGTACCGAACCTGCGCCGGGGCCAGGAGAAATACCTGGCCGGCAGATCGGCGCGCTACAAGCTGCGGGTGCTCTGTGCCGACGGCAGCTGGAAGTGGATGGCCGTTGCCGGCGCGGGCCGCCTGGATGACACGGGCCGGGTGGTGGGCCGCACCGGCGGCTGGCGGGACATCGATGCCGAGATGCGGGCGCGCCAGGCCCTGGCCGCCTCGGAGGAATGCTTTCGCCTGGCCATGGAACAGGGCGGCGTGGGCATGGGCCTGGCGAGCCCCGAGGGTCGCTTCCTGGAGGTGAACGGGGCCCTGTGCCGGCTGCTGGGCCGCAGCGCCGACGAACTGCTGCAGCGCACCTGGCAGGACCTCACCCATCCCGACGACCTGGCCGCCGAGCTCGCCCTGGCCAGGGAGGTGGTGGAGGGACGCCGTTCCCGCTACCGGCTGCGCAAGCGGTTCCTCAGGCCCGACGGCTCCGTGGTGTGGGGCGACCTGTCGGTGGCCGCTCTGCGCAAAGAGGACGGCAGCCTGCGCACGTTCGTGTCACAGATCCTGGACGTGAGCGACCTGGTCCAGGACCAGCAGCAGGCCTCGTCCACGGTGGCGGAGCGCAACCGCATCCTCAACAACATCCCGGTGGCGATCGTCTGCGCCATGCCGGATGCAGCGCCCACCGCCCGGGCGCTCTACATCAACCGCTGCTTCGAGCAGACCTTCGGCTACGGCATCGAGGAGCTGCCCACCCTCCAGGACTGGATGCAGCGGGCCTTCGCCAGTGAAGACGCCCGCGCCGACTTCGCCCAGCGCTGGTTCGAGGCGATCCGACAGGGCGGGGAACGCCAGGGCCGGGCCGGGCCGATCCCCGTGGTCTGCCTCGACGCCAGCGGCCGGGAACGGCACGTGGAGATGAGCGGGGTGGAGGTCGACGGCACCCTGGCGGATCGAGGCCGAACCACGACTCCGTCCGGACGGCCTGCCGGCCTGGGATGGGGTGGTCACCGACATCAGCGAGCAGCAGCGCATCGAGGATGAGCTGCGGATCGCCAACAGCAAACTGGAGAAGCTGGCCACCACCGACGCCCTGACGGGCATCTGGAACCGCCATCACTTCGAGCGGTGCATGGTGGTGGAGATCGAGCGCGCCCACCGCTACGGCGAGCCCCTGTCCCTGCTGCTGCTCGACATCGACCACTTCAAGGCGATCAACGACCGCCATGGACACCAGCTGGGCGACCGGGTGCTGGTGGAGATCAGCCGGAGGCTGGGGCGCCAGATGCACGACACCGATCTGCTCGCCCGCTGGGGCGGCGAGGAGTTCGTGGCCGTGCTCCCCCACACCTCGGCCCGTGCCACCGGGGCCCTGGCCGAACGGATCCGGGGGCTGATCCCCACCCTCTCGCTGCCGGGGGTGGGAGCGGTGACCATCAGCGTGGGTGTCGCCCAGCTGCAGCCCGACGACAACCTCAACAGCCTGTTCCAGCGCGTGGATCGCGCCCTCTACACGGCCAAGGAAGGGGGCCGCGACCGGGTGGTCCAGGCCTGACCCACCGCCTCAGGCGGGCAGCAAAGGCTTCTCGAGAGCCATCAGGGCAGCTTCGTAGTCGTAACGGGACGCCGCCTGCCGCGCCCGTTCGATCGCCGGCCCCAGGAGCTGCCTGACATCCGCGCGGCCAGACCCGCCAGAACCTCGTTGGCCCGGCTGTCGCTGTCGCGCAGCAGGATCCGCAGAGGATCGAGCTGGGCCATCAGTTCGGGGGAGGGAGGATCGGCCCCCGGCGGAGCCGTGGGCGCGGCGAGGGGCTCGGGAGGCAGACTCCGCTCCAGGCCCGCCAGCACGGGCGCGAGGCTGCTCTCCACCGACTCCACCAGGGCCTCGAGCTCAGCATCGCCAGGAGGCGAGGACTGCCGGAAGGCCTGCTCCAGCCGATCGGCGGCCTGGCGCACGCCGGCGGCGCCGATCGTGCCGGCGCTGCCCTTGAGGGTGTGGGCCAGCCGCTGAGCGGCGGCGGGATCCTCGGACTGGCGGGCGTCGCGGAAGGCGGCGGCGAAGTCGCTGGAAGCGCTGCGGAACTTCGCCAGCAACCGGCGGTAGAGCGCCGGATCCTGGTTGGCGGACGCCATTCCCATCCGCACGTCGATGCCGGGCAGGGCGGGGAGCGGCGTGGCCGGCTGCGCCAGCCCGGGCGGAGCGCCGGCGGCAGGGCGCCGGCCCGAAGCGGGATGCACCCAGCGGGCGATGGTGGCAAAGAGGGCCGCCACATCGAGAGGCTTGGCGATGTGGTCGACAATGCCGGCCGCCAACACCTTCTCGCGTGCCCGCCATGGCGCTGGCGGTGAGGGCGATCACCGGCATCTGGGCCAGCGCGGGATCGGCGCGGATCTGGCGGGTGGCGGTGTAGCCGTCCATCACCGGCATCTGGCAGTCCCTCAGCACACCGTCGAAGTCAGGGTCGCGGCCGAGGATGTCGAGGGCCTCCCGGCCGTGCCGCGCCAGCACCACCTCGATACCGGCGTTGCCCAGGAGCTCCAGGGCCAGCTCCTGGTTCATCTCGTTGTCCTCCACCAGCAGCAGGCGGCTCCCCCGCAGGGACTCGGTCACCGCGGCGGCATCCGCACGCCGGGACAGCGCACCGGGCTCGTCGCTGCGGCCGACATCGAGGGCTTCGCCGATCGCCTCCAGCAGGGAGGAGGGGGTGGTGGGCTTGGTGAGCGCGGCGCTGACCAGGGCTCCCCGCTTGCCGGCCAGCTCGATCGCGTCCTCCCGACCGAAGGCCGTGATCAGGATGATGCGGGGCAAGCGGGAGAGGGGCGTCTGCTCGATCGCCAGCGAACTGTCGACGCCATCGAGCACCGGCATCTTCCAGTCGATCAGGAGCAGGTGGTAGGGCCGGCCGCTCCCGTCGGCCTCGCTCACCATGCGCACCGCCTGCTGGCCGTCCAAGGCGAGCTCCACCCTGAGCCCGAAGCTGCTGCACATCGCCCCGAGGATCTCGCGGGCCGCGGCGTTGTCGTCGGCCACCAGCACCCGCATCCCCTGCAGTTCCTCGGCGCGGACCATGCGCCGCGGCAGGGAGTTCTCCTGCAGGCCCAGCTGCACCGTGAAGTGGAACGTGGAACCCTGGCCGGGGCTGCTCTCCACCCAGATCCGACCCCCCATCAGCTCCACCAGGCTGCGGGAGATCGCCAGCCCGAGGCCTATGCCGCCGTAGCGTCGGGTAACGGAGGAATCGGCCTGACTGAACGAGAGGAACAGGCGGGCGCACTGCTCCTCGGTCATGCCGATGCCGGAATCCTTCACCTCGAAGTGGAGCTCCACCTCGGCGGCGCTCTGGCTCACCACCGCAACGGCCACGATGATCTCGCCGCGGTCGGTGAACTTCACGGCGTTGTTGCCCAGGTTGATCAGCACCTGGCCGAGCCGAAGCGGATCGCCCCGCAAGGCCACGGGCACGTTGGGCGGCTCGCTGAACAGCAGCTCGATGCCCTTGTCGGCCGCCTTGATGCCCACCAGGCTGGCCAGGTGCTCGAGCACGTCCTCGAGGCGGAAGTCGATGGTCTCGAGGGTCAGCTTGCCCGCCTCGATCTTCGAGAAATCGAGGATGTCGTTGATGATGCCGAGCAGGCTCTCGGCCGCCCGCTGCACCTTCACCACGTAGTTGCGCTGCTTGGCGCTGAGCTCGGTCTGCAGGGCGAGGTGGGTCATGCCGATGATCGCGTTCATCGGCGTGCGGATCTCGTGGCTCATGTTGGCCAGGAAATCGCTCTTCGCCTGGGTGGCCTCCTCCGCCATCGCCATCGCCCGGCGCAGTTCCCGCTCGGCCTGCTTGCGCTCCGAGATGTCGCGGATGGTGGTCATCCGCACCGGCCGGCCCGCCAGGGTGATCGGCACCAGGGTGACCTCGCAGGGGAAGGGGGTGCCGTCGGCGCGGGCGTGGAGCCACTCGAAACGGGTCGTCTCCTGCCGCTCGAGGGTGGTGCGGATGATCTCCTGCGCCAGCTCGAGGGATGGGCGGCCGTTTTCCTGCAATTCCGGGGAGAACTCGCCCGGCCCGGCGGCGAGCAGCTCCTCCATCGAAGAGCAGCCGAACAATTCCACCGCCCGGCCGTTGGCATGTTCGAAGCCCCGTTCGGGATCGAGCACCAGCAGTCCGTCGTTGGAGCTGGTGAAGTAGGCATTCACCTTCTCCTCGGCAGCCTTGCGCTCGGCGATGTCCTCGAAGATCCACACCGCCGTCAGCTCCTCCCTCTCGGACTTCAGGGCCCGGGCCGACACCGAGGCCTGGAACGGGCTGCCGTCCTTGCGCCGGAACACCCATTCGGCGGTGGCGATCTCGCCGTGCTGCAGCGCGGGCATCATCGCCGCCTGGAACGCCGCCTGGTTGTCGGTGGACGTGTGCAGCAGCGCGAACGGCTGGCCGATCAGCTCCAGGGGGGCATAGCCCAGGGACTCGGCGATGCGCTGGCAGGCGCGGATGATGGTGCCCGCCGCGGAGTGGAGGATGCCGTCGGGGGCCGACTCGATGATCACTCGGTACCAGGCCTCGGTGGCCCGGAGAGCGCTCTGCTGCCGTTCCAGCTCCGTCGCCTGCTCCTGGGAGCGCTCCAGCAGCCGGGCGGTGCGGGACCGGCGCTCGAGGATCTCCAGGTTCGTCGCCAGGATGGGCAGCACCTTGTCGAGCAGGTCCTGCTCCCGGTCCACGATCGGCCGGCAGGCGGCCAGCTCCACCACCGCCAGCAGCCTCTCGTTGCGCAGCACCGGGTAGAGGGCCAGCACGGCGGGCACCGCCTCGCCCAGGCTGGAGCCGATGCGCACGTAGTCGGGGGGCGGCTGGGTGAGCAGGATCGGCTGCCGCTCCATGGCGCACTGACCGACGAGACCCTCGCCGAGCCGCAGGGTGGGATGGATCTGCTTGCGCTCCCGCAGGGCGTAACCGTGCAGGAGCCGGAGCTCGTGGTTCTCCTCGTCGTAGATTTAGAAGACGCCATGGGCCACGCCGAGGATCGGCGCCACCGCGGCAAAGAAGCCCCGGGCCAGGTCGGGGAAGCTGTCGCAGCCCTGGAGCTGGCCAGCGATCGCCACCTGGTGGGTCTTGAGCCAGCGCTGGGTCTCCATCTGCCGGGCCCCGCGGCGCAGCACCTCGACCGCCCGGGTGAGGGCGCCGATCTCGTTGGGGTAGTCACGGCCGGGGAGCTGGAGGTCGAGGTCACCGGCGGCCAGCCCTTCCACCGCCCGCTGGAGCCGATCCTCCGGGCCGCTGATCGATCGGGCGATCAGGGAGGTGGCCATGGCCCCGAGGCCCAGACCGCCCGCCACCAGAGCGAAGATCAGACGCTGGGTATGGCCGTACAGCCGGGTGGCGTTGGCGGAGGCCGTCCCGGCGGCCGCCTCGCTGAGCTCCAGGATCCTCCGGAAGCCGGTGTCGAGGGCATCGGTGACGGTGTCGAAGTCGGCATCGGCCAGGGAATCCACGGCGGCCGGACTGCGCCCCTGGGGCTGCCGGTCGGCCAGGGTGAGCGTGCGGCGCACCAGCAGCAGACAGCGGCCGGCCTGTCGCTCCACCCCCCTGAGCTCCGCAGCCAGTTCCGGGCGGATCAGATGGTTCCGGGCCTCCACCAGTTGCTCGGCCAGCTGCACCATCTCCCGCTCGAGGTCGGCCCTCCGCTCGGCGCGGTTCAACGTCGGCGCCAGCACGATCTGCCGCAGCAGCCGGCCGATGGCGGTGCGGCTCTGGTTCGCATGGCCGATGTGGCCATAGCCCTGCACGTACTCCCCGAAGATGCGCTGGGTGTCGCGTTTGAGCAGGTAGGTGCTGCGCAGGCTCACCAGCCCGAGGGCCATCGGAACGGTGAGCAGCAGAGCGAACCCGGCCAGCAGCTTCGTCTTGAGCGAGCGGCGCTCGAGCGAACGCAACAGGGCCGAGAAGGGGGTCATGGCAGCGGGGCGGCGACTCGCCCGCCAGCAGGGCCCGCACCCGCTGGTTGAGGCGCCGCAGCGGCTCACCCTCGACGCGGGGAAGCAGCACCAGCAGCACCCCCACCACCAGCAGCAGATCGAGCAGCACCAGGAGCCGGCTGAGGTGCCACCAGGTCGCGGCACGGCGGCTCTGCTCGCTGATCGCCTCCCCGAGGCGCCGTTCGAGCCGCTGCTGCAGCTGCTGCCAGGGGCCATGGATCTCACGGAGGGCCCGCTGGTAGTAAGGGCCGAACACCAGCCCGATGGCCCGCTCGCGGTTACCGGCTTCCACGGCCTCGATCGCCTGGGTCTCCACGGTGGTCAGGGCATCGGAACTGGCCTGGGCCTGGCCGATCAGGGTCCGTTCCTCCTCCGTGAGGTCGATGGCTTCGAGGGCCCGGGCCGCCCGATCGCGGCTGCGGGTCACGTTCACCTCCCGCCAGTAGGCCTCGGCGTAGCGGGGATCACCAGTGGCCGCGAACCCCTGCACGCTGGCGGTGAGCTGGCGGGACCCGGCCATGAACCAGGCCAGCTGGCTGGTGGCCTGGTTCTGGTTGCGGTAGGCAGCCGCTTCACGGCTGCGTTCCCGATCGAACCCGCGGAAGGCCAGGGCGCCGGCACAGGCCAGGGCCAGGTAGAGCGCGGTGAGCAGCGTATGGGCGGCCCGGATCCGCATGGGCAGGTGGTCCTAGGGCCGCGCGTCTCCCGTCATGATCCGCAGGGAGTCGGCCTTGCGCTGCAGATCGGCGTCACTGTCACCAAAACGCTCGGCGATGGCTCGGAACTCCCAGGCCACGGCCCGGAAGGCTTCCACGACATCGGGATCGAAGTGACGGCCCCGTCGCTCCTCAATCATAGCCACCGCGTCCTTTTGGCTCATCGCCTGCTTGTAGATGCGGCGGCTGATCAGGGCGTCGTAGACGTCGGCCAGGGCCATCAGCCGGGCCGAGAGGGGAATGGCCTCGCCGGCAAGGCCCTGGGGATAGCCGCTGCCGTCCCACTTCTCCTGATGGCTGTAGGCGATCTCCTTGGCGAGGCGCAGGAAATCCACCTCCACCCCCAGCTGCCGCTCGGCTGTGGCGATGGCGTCGCGGCCCAGGGTGAGATGAGTCTGCATGATCGCGAACTCCTCCGGGGTGAAACGGCCGGGCTTGAGCAGGATGCGATCGGGGATGCCCACCTTGCCGATGTCGCGCAGGGGCCGGAGCGGAACAGCAGATCGATCGTGCGGTCGTCGAGCTGGCTGCCGTAGCGGGGGTGGGAACGCAGCTGCTGGGCCAGTGCCTTCACGTAGTGCTGGGTGCGGCGGATGTGGTTGCCCGTCTCGCTGTCGCGGGTTTCCGCCAGGCCCGCCATCATCTGGATCGTCACGTCCTGGATGGCGATCAGATCATGGGTGCGCCGCTGCACCTCGGCCTCGAGCCAGCTTTTCTGATCCCTCAGCACATCGGCGGCGACCTTGAGCTGGGTGGCTACCCGCGCCAGCACAATCGGCGGATTCACGGGCTTGGTGATGAAGTCGACCGCACCGAGTTCCAGCCCCCTGGTTTCATCCTCCGTGGCCGCCATGGCGGTGAGGAAGATGATTGGAATGTCCCTTGTGGCCGGATCCTGCTTCAGCTGTCCGCACACCTGATAGCCGGAGAGACCCGGCATCATGATGTCGAGCAGGATCAGATCGGGGGAGCTGCCTGAGCGGGCGATCTACAGAGCCTTCTCGCCATTGATCGCCACCTTCACCCGGTAGCGGTCCTGCAGCAGGCCCGCCATCAGATCGAGATTGTCTGCGGTGTCATCCACCACCAGGATCATGGCGGGATCAGATGAGGGGGTGACGGCCATCGGAGGCAAGGAGCTTCCAGCGTTCCCTCATCATCCTCGCCTCTATCTCGCAGCACATCCGCGGATGGGGAGCCGTTGACGGGCCTCTGTGGCGGTTTGCGACTCCCCGCATGGGGGACCAAGGTGGTGGGGTTGAATCGAGCAGCCCCCGGCTGCTGCAGGGGCCCGACACGGATCCCGAGATCCGCGCCCAGTTCCGCCGGCACCTCCAGGACTGGGACAGCTTCAGCCTGGAGCTCCTGAACTACCGCAAGGACGGCAGCACCTTCTGGAGTGAGATCGCCGTGACGCCGCTGCAGGACGACAACGGCTGGTCCACCCATTGGGTGGCCGTGCAGCGGGATGTGACGGCCCGCCACCTCAACGTGCGGGAGCTCGAGGAGCAGGCCCTGCTCGATGCGGTCACCGGCCTGCCCAACCGCCGCGCCCTCGGCGATCGCATCGCCCTGGCCCTGGGACGCCTGAAGCGGGAGGAGGGCCAGCTGGCGGTGCTGTTCTGCGATCTGAACCATTT
>JBJTUJ010000040.1:0-2792 GCA_046080685.1 Cyanobium sp.
AACAAGTCCTTGCACTGATCTTGTCGTCCAACACAGCCTTTCACTGATCGTCCATCACAACGGCATGACACCCTCCCTCCTGCGCCATTGTCTACTCGCCTCCCTGGCCAGTCTCGGCTTGATCAGTGGAGCGATCGCCAAACCAGCGGCACCATCAGGCCCTCAACAGGGCGGTGGGGGCCCGAGCCAGGTGCAACCCACCCGGCTCGGGCGTCTGCAGCTGGAGAACGGCTATCCCAGCAAGGCCACGGCCGAGCTGCTCTACGACGAGCTCGACTTCCAGCGGGCCACCCAGGCCTACCTCTGGGCCCTGCCGGCCGTGGGCTTCAAGGCGCTCTACGACGCCCAGGCCAAGACCTTCGGTGCCCGCAACGGCGATGTGGTGCTCTACCAGACCCTCAAGGACAAAGCGGGGATGCTCACCCCCAACATCACCACCCTCTACGCCTTCAGCTTCTGGGATCTCGCCAAACAAGGGCCCCTGGTGGTGGAAGTGCCCGCCGGCCTCACCGCCGGGGGCGTGCTCGACATCTGGCAGCAGCCGATCACCGACATGGGTCAGACCGGCCCCGACAAGGGCGCCGGTGGCAAGTACCTGATCCTTCCCCCCGGCATGGCCGATCCTGCGGCCCCGGGCTACCGGATTGTGCGCGCCAGCAGCAACCAGATCTGGTTCGGCACCCGCGGCCTCGACCCCGACAAGGCCGCCGCCGAAGCCACCGTGCGCCGCCACCGGCTCTACGGCTGGAACCAGCGGGACAACCCGCCCACGAACGCCTATGTGCCGGTGGCTGGTCGCCCCTGGCAGTCGGCCCAGCCCGCCGACCTCAATTACTGGCGCCTGCTCAGCGAGCTCTACGCCAATGAACCCGTTGCGCCCCGCGACCGCCTGATGTTTGGCCTGCTCGCTCCACTGGGGATCAGTCCCGGCCTGCCCTTCAACCCCGATGCCCGCCAGGCGAAGGTGCTCACGGAGGCCGCCGAGGTGGGCGATCTGATGGCCCGCACCATCGCCTACGACAAGCGCACCCCCGGCGCCACCGTGTACCCCGGCAAGCACTGGGAGTACGCCGTGCTCTTCGACCTCAACCAGGAAAGCCCCGATCAGCGCCGGGTGCAGTTCGACGAGCGCAGCTCCTGGTTCTACGAGGCGATCGGCATGTCGGCCGGCATGCAGGGGCGGATCGTGGGGTTTGGCCAGGTGTATCTGGAGGCCTCGAAAGACAAGGCTGGGCAGTGGCTCGATGGCGGCCGCGCCTACCGCATGCGCGTGCCGGCGAACGCGCCGGTGAAGCAGTTCTGGTCGATCACCCTCTACGACAACCTCAGCCGCGGCCCGCTGATCACCGACCAGGGTGCTGCCGACATCAGCTCCCGCAAGCCGGATCTGGTGGCCAACGCCGATGGCTCGGTGGATGTCACGTTCGCCCCGACCCGGCCGGCCGGCGCCGCCAACTGGATCAAGACCACCCCGGGCAAGGGCTGGTTTGCCTACTTCCGCTTCTACGGACCCACCGAGGCCTACTTCAGCAAGGCCTGGCAGCTGAACGACATCGAACCCCTCCAGCCATGACGCGTTTCCTCCCGCCATCCAACCCAACCCTCGTCTTCCTGGCAGGATTCCTGGCTCTGAGCAGCGGGCAGCGTCCCCTGCAGGGGGAATGAACCGAGGGTGGGATTTGGTTGTCTCCCCTCAAGCGCTCTGGCTGGGCGGCTCCGCCATCTTCCGCGGCTCTGGTGAAGCAGCAAACCAGCGCGCCAGCACGGACACATCCTCATCGCCGTGGCCAGCGGCCATGAGCGCATCCTCCATGGCGGCCACGGTGCGGCACACCGGCAGCTCCAGACCGGTGGCTTCGGCTGCCGCTAAGGCGATGGCCAGGTCCTTGCGGTGCAACGCCAACCGGAAGCCCAAGGGGAAGTGGCCCGCCACCATGCCGGCGGCGCGATGCTCCAGGGCCCAGGAGCCCGCGGCGCCGCCAGCCAGCGCCTCCCGCAGGGCCTCCATCGGCAGCCCCAGCCGCTGGCCCAGGGCCATGGCCTCCGCCACCGCCGCGTAGCTGCCCGCCACCAGGATCTGATTGATCGCCTTGGCCTGCTGCCCCGCCCCGGCGGGCCCGAAGTGGGTGATGGTGCGTCCCACCAGCTCCAGCAGGGGCCGGGCTTGCTCCAGGGTTTGGGCGGCGCCCCCCACCAGGATCGAGAGGGTGCCGGCTCGGGCCCCCTCGGTGCCGCCGGTGACGGGGGCATCCAGCCAGCCGATGCCGAGCGTCTCCAGCCGCTCCGCCAGCGAGGCGCTGCGGGCTGGCTCGATCGTGGAGCAATCGATCACCAAAGGGGGGTGCCCTTGGCCAGCGCTGGATGGTGATCCCTCGGCCAAGGCGTTGGCGGCTCCCCCCGCTCCGAAGAGCACCTCCTCCACCGCGGCGCCATCGCTCAGGCAGAGCAGCAACACCTGGGCGCCGGCGGCCGCTTCCGCT
Source organism: Cyanobium sp. (assembly GCA_046080685.1). GTDB lineage: Bacteria > Cyanobacteriota > Cyanobacteriia > PCC-6307 > Cyanobiaceae > Cyanobium. Next base: position 2,481 of record JBJTUJ010000040.1, read on the forward strand.
GGGCTTGCGGACCCTCGGGCACCAGCGGCCAGCAGGGGCGCCTCCCGCTCCCGGGTGCGGTTGTGCACCACCAAGGGCACACCAGCCGCCAGGAGATTGGCCGCCATGGGGGCGCCAAGGGCGCCGAGGCCAACGAAGGCCGTGGGGGGAAAGGTCATGGGTCGCCGCGGGATGCCCAGATCAGCCGATGATCGCCTGCCAGGGCAGGATGGATCCTCTGTGGAGGCTCGCGGCATGGCCGCCCTGGAGCGAGGCGACACCCCTGCCAACGCAGAGGATCCCCTTGCCTTGGTGGCCAATCGGCCACCAAGG
>JBJTUJ010000041.1:0-5965 GCA_046080685.1 Cyanobium sp.
CTGCTGCTTCCTGCCCTGCACCTTCCTGCTGCGCTGGTGCCGCCCTGTCCCCAGGGGCTGGCGGAGCCCTGCGATGTGCACCGTCAGCCCGGCAACCGTCTCTTCTGGGGCACGGTGGTGCCGGTGGGTCTGCTGCTGATCGGTGCCATCAGCCATGAGCTCTGGCGCCGCATCTGCCCGCTGGCCTTCGTGTCGCAGCTGGCCCGTGCCCTCGGCCGCCAGCGCAGCCGCCCCGGCCGCAAGGGCAGGCCCGAGCTGGTGATGGTGGAGGCTGAGTCCTGGCTGGGTCGCCACCATCTCAGCCTGCAGTGGAGCCTGCTGATCGCCGGGCTCTGCCTGCGCCTGCTGGCGGTGAACGGGAGCCCGCTGGGGCTGGCGATCCTGCTGCTGCTCACCCTGGCCGCGGCGCTGCTGGTGGGCTGGGCCTGGGGCGGCAAGGCCTGGTGTCAGTACGTCTGCCCCATGGGTCCGGTGCAGACCGTGCTCACGGGTCTGCGGGGCCCCCTCGGCAGCACCGCCCATGTGGGCACCAGCTCGAAGATCACCCAGTCGATGTGCCGCACCCTCACCGCCGAGGGGCGAGAGCAGAGCGCCTGTGTGGCCTGCCAGGCCCCCTGCATCGACATCGATTCCGAACGCTCCTTCTGGCAGACGCTGCGCGGCAAACGCGGCCTCAGCTGGATCTGGTTCTCCTATCCGGGCCTGATCCTGGCCTTCTTCCTGCTGATGCAGGCGGTGGGGGCGGGCAGCGGCCTCGAGAACCATCCGCTGGGCTATCTGCGCTCGGGGGCCTGGGCCTTCGATGCGGGCCAGCCTGGGCGTTTCTGGCAACCGCTCTGGCCGGCTCCATCCCTGCCGCGGCTGCTGCTGATCCCGCTGCTGCTCACGGCGGCGGCGGCCCTCTCCGCCCTGCTGTTTCAGGGTCTTCAGCGTCTGCTGGAGCGCCGCTTCCGCAGCCAGGGCCTGGGCGAGCCACAGGACCGGGCGCTGCAGCGCACCCGCCTGCTCGCCTCGTTCCTGGCGATCAACCTCTTCTTCTGGTTCGTGGATCCCTTCCAGGGCGCGCTCGGCGGAGAGGGCGGCGAACTGCTGCAGCTGCTCGTGCTCCTGGCCACCAGCATCGCCCTGTACCGCAGCTGGAGCCGCGACCAGGCCACCTATCGCCGCGAGAGTGTGGGAGAGGGTCTGCGCCGTCAGCTGCGCGATCTGCAGGGCCTGGATGCCGCCCTCGATGGCCGCTCCCTCGACGCCCTGTCTCCCCAGGAAGTGTTCACGCTGGTGAAGGCGATGCCGGCGGTCGGCCTCCAGCAGGGCCGCTCCATCTATCGCGACGTGATGGTGGAGATGCTGCGCAGCGGGCGACTGTCGCGGGCCACCGCGCTGCTCGAACTGTTCGAGCTGCGCCAGAGCCTGGGTCTTGAGGAGGCCGATCACCATGCCGTGCTGCGTGATCTCGCCCGTGAACAGCCCGATCTGCTGGCGAAGGATCAGCGGGAGCGGCAGATCAGCGAACTTCGCCAGGAAGCCGCCGTGGAGGCCGTGCAGGAGCTGATGCAGGTCGCGGCTGTGCCGGTGCTGCAGCCCGATCGCCTGCCGAAGGGTCTGCAGGTGGGTCTGGAGCGGGTGCAGCGCGAGCTGGGCCTCGACGACGAAGCCTGGGAGGCGATCCTGCTCGGATTCGGGGCCCGTGGCGAGCAGGAGCGATGCCGGCTTGAGAGCCTGCGCGCCGCCTGGATCACGGAGGCCGGCCTCGCCGCCAGGCTGGCGGAGCTGGCGGCGAGCGATCCGATGCTCCAGCCCCTGCGGCAGGCCCTCACCCAGCCCAGCGAGGGCCTGCGCCTCGAGCTCGATGGCCGCCTTGCCGCTGCAGGCCTGGATGCACTGCCCGCAACCGTGGCGCCCTCCGGCGACCTCGGGCAGGCCCTCGATCTTCTCTGGCACGATCCCGACCCCGAGACGGCCGGCTGGGTGCTGATGCTCGCCCGGGAGCGCGAGCCCCAGCGGGCTGCCCGCCTGCTCCAGGATCCCCTCACCGCTCTCGCCTCCTCGCCTTTCCTCGAGAGCCAGCGCAACGGCCAGAAGGATCCTGATCGGGAGAAATTCACGGCGATCGCGGCGTCGCCCCTGTTCGCCGATCTCCTGCCCGTCGATGTGCTCTGGGTGGCCCGTGAGGGATCGCTGCGCACGCACCCCGCCCACGCCACGGTGATGGAGCGTGGCGCTGCCAGCGAGGATCTGGCCCTCGTTCTGAGCGGCGTCCTGCGCGTGCAGACCGCCGCCGGACAGTCTCGGGAGCTGGGGGCGGGCCAGACCGTGGGGGAGATGGGCGTGATCACCGGCAGACCCCGCAGCGCCACCGTGCAGGCGGGGCCGGAGGGGGCCCGGCTGCTGGTGCTGCCCGCCCGCACGTTCGAGGAGCTGCTGCATCGCTCGCGCCGCTTCGATCGTGGGCTGCTTACCCAGCTGGCCTGTCGCCTCGCGGCGCCGGCCGCGAAGCCAGCCGGCTGAGGCGCTTCCCGGCTGCGCTGCCTCCTGGCTTCAGCCGGGGGCGTGGAACCGCTGCCAGCCGAACGCCTGCAGCCAGGCGCGCTGCTCGGAGGCTTCCGCCTCAGGCGAGCCCTTGCCTGCCTCCCCCCCCGCCGCTGCCGCTTCGGCCGCGATGCCGCCGGCGATCAGGGCGGTGGTGATCGCCGCCAGCAGCACGCCGTTGCGGTGGTGGCCGGTGGCCAGCCAGAGGCCGGGAACCGGGCCCCCTCCCAGCAGGGGCCCTCCATCCGGTGTGCAGGGCCGAAAGCCCCACCACCGTTCCATCGGCGGCCAGCCCCTGGCCTCCGGCAGCAGGGCCGCGATGCCGGCCTCCAGCGTTCGCTGGCCGTCGGGGGTGAGCCCCTCGCGGAACCCCGCCTCGGGTTCGCTCGTGGCTCCCACCACCACCAGCCCATCCTCGCGGGGCACCAGGTAGGTGCCAGGCCCGAACACCACCCGCTTCAGGGCCTCACGGGGAGCCTGCAGCGACAGCATCTGACCCTTCACCGGGAACACCGGCAGCCCCGGCAGCAGCCGGGCGCTCCAGGCGCCACAGGTGAGCACCGCCTGCGTGGCCGCCAGAAGATGCTCGCCGCCGTCGGCCCGCCGCAGCCGCACCCCCGCCAACCGCGGCGGGATGCCATCCCCGTCGGCGGTCAGCAGCTCGACCACCTCCGCGCCTTCCTCGAACGCCACCCCCCGCTGCACACAGGCCCGTTCCAGGGCGCGCATCAGCTGGCGGCGGTTGTCGATCTGGCCGTCCTGGCGGAAGAGCAGGCCCGCCGGCCAGCCGGCGCCGATGCCCGGCACCTCTCGCTCCAGGCCGGCCCGGTCGAGGGCCTCGCCCCAGGCGGCGGTGGGGTAGGCGTCGCGCTCAACCGCGGAGGCGAAGGGCACCACGATGCCGCAGGGGCGCAGGCCGCAGGTGAGGCCGCTGTCGGCTTCGATCGCGGCCACCCAGGCCGGCACCAGCGCCAGCGACCGCTGGCCAAGGGCCAGCAGATCCCCGCTCAGGCCCTCGGCGTGGGGCGCCAGCATCCCTGCGGCCACGAAGCCGGCCGCCTCGCCGCGCCGACGGCTCAGCACCCGCACCGCCAGGCCACGGCGCGCCAGCCCATGGGCCAGCGTCAGGCCGATCAGGCCCCCACCGAGAATCAGCAACGGCTCAGCCTGGCGCATCGCTCCGCTTCCGACCGGAGGGTGCCCATAGGATCGCCCCGAATGTCGACCAGGGCCGATGTCGGCTGCGCTGCCGCTCCTTCTGGCTACCGCGTCGGCGGACGACGGCGCTTCCACCCTGCTGGTCCATGGCCAGCCGCTGCCGGTGGTGCTGGTCGTGATCGGCCTGCTGCTGGTGGCCACCCTGGCGATCCGCCGCTTCTCGGTGCGGCTCGGCACCCCGGCGATCCTCGGCGTGCTCCTGTTCGGGCTGCTGGTGCCCGAGCGCTATGCGCTGTTCCATCCCACCACGATCGCCAACCTGCACACCCTGGGGCTGTCGATGCTCCTGTTCTATGCCGGGCTGCAGACCAGGTTGCGCACGATCCGTGGCTTCCTCGAATACGGGCTGGCGCTGGCGATCGGTGGGGTGGTGCTCTCCTCCCTGCTGCTGGGCCTGATGATCTGGGCGGCGCTCACCATGACCCCGTCCGGCATCCAGGCTGGTCAAGGGCCGATCCCCCTGGCAGTGGCCATGCTGATCGCCGCCTGCCTGGGCTCCACCGATGCCGGCGCCACCCTGAGCGTGCTGGAGCAGGTGCGCGACCGCATGCCCTCCAGGCTGCGCCACCTGCTGGAGTTCGAGTCGTCGCTCAACGACCCCACCGCGATTCTGTTTCTCGGCGTGGTGCTGGGCCTGGTCAGCAAGACCGGCCTCGCCCCGGACCGACTGCTGCTCGAAGAGGTCCGCCTGTTCATTCAGAACATCGGCTCCGGTGTGCTGATCGGTGTCGTGCTGGGCTATGTGTGCCGCTTCTGCCTCAACCGCCTGGTGCAGCTGCGCGAGCAGCTGCTGCTCTTCTCGCTCGCCTTCGCCGCCATCGCCTACGGCGCCTCCACGATCCTCGGTGGCTCCGGCTTCCTCTCCGCCTATGTCACCGGGCTGTTCCTCGCCAACCACACTTACGCCAACCCAGAGATCAGTCCTGTTGCCCTGCGCGATGTGCTGGCGCCCTTCAACACTCTGATGGAAGTGCTGATCTTTCTGGTGTTCGGGCTCGCCACCAGCCTCACGCAGCTGCTGCCGGTGATCCCGATCGGGGTGCTGGTGGCCCTGGCGATGATGCTGATGGCCCGGCCGCTGAGCGTGCTCGCCTTCCAGCCCCTCTCGCCCTTCAGCCTGCGGGAGTCCCTGCTGGTGGCCTGGTGCGGTCTGCGCGGCGCTGTGCCCCTGGCCCTCGCCCTGGAGATGCTGCACCAGATCCCCTCGGTGATCGGCCTCGGCCCAGGCGTGGCCGAACCCCTGGCCGGCAAGGTCGAAGGGATCGTGTTCACCGTGGTGGTGATCAACCTGCTGCTGCAGGGGCTCAGCCTCCCCTGGGTGTGTCGCAGCCTCGGCCTCAGCGGCGACGCTCTCGGCGGCCCAGCCCCCGCCGCCCCGCTCCCATAGGATCGGCCTTCGAGCTGATCGGCACCGTCCATGGCACAGAAGGGGTCTGCCAACGCCGCTCCGGCGGGCGATGGGGCCTGGGAAGCCGTGATCGGCCTGGAGACCCACGTGCAGCTGGGCACCGCCAGCAAGATCTTCACCGGCGCCTCCACCGCCTTCGGCGACGACCCCAACACCCACATCGATCCGGTGGTGTGCGGGCTGCCCGGCACCCTGCCGGTGCTCAACCGCAAGGTTCTGGAGTATGCGGTGAAGGCGGCGCTGGCCCTGAACCTGAAGGTGGCCGAACACAGCAAGTTCGACCGCAAGCAGTACTTCTATCCCGATCTGCCCAAGAACTACCAGATCTCCCAGTACGACGAGCCCATCGCCGAGGAGGGCTGGATCGAGGTGGAGGTGGCGGAGAAGGGCAAGGACACCTACCTCAAACGCATCGGCATCGAGCGCCTGCACATGGAGGAGGACGCCGGCAAGTTGGTGCATGCCGGCAGCGACCGCCTGGCGGGCTCCACCCACTCCCTGGTGGATTACAACCGCGCCGGCGTGGCCCTGGCGGAGATCGTTAGCAAGCCCGACCTGCGCACCGGCCGTGAGGCGGCGGAATACGCCTCCGAGATCCGCCGGATCATGCGTTATCTGGGGGTGAGTGACGGCAACATGCAGGAGGGCTCCCTGCGCTGCGATGTGAACATCTCGGTGCGGCGCGGCCCCGAGGCCCCCTTCGGCACGAAGGTGGAGATCAAGAACATGAACTCGTTCTCCGCCATCCAGCGGGCCTGCGAGTACGAGATCCAGCGCCAGATCAAGGCCTACGAGGCCGGCGAGCCCGTG